>JASHUE010000226.1:0-3310 GCA_030040195.1 Streptosporangiaceae bacterium
TGAGGTTGCCGCTCGCCGCGGTGATCGCGATGAGGAACGCGAAGCCGAGCACCCCCGACAGGGCGACGGAGGTCCACATGGCGCGCGGCACGACCTTGTCGGGCTGCTGCGTTTCTTCGGCGAGGTTCCCCGCAGCCTCGAACCCGACGATGGTGAAGGCTCCGAGCAGGAAGCCGAGGATCCAGGGACCGTCCACGGAGCCAGTGCCGAAGTTGAAATAGCCGGCGTGCGGGATGGCGCCGTACGACACCACGTGCCCCCAGTGCAGCAGCGTCCTCGCGGCACCGACGATGAGCAGCAAGATGGTCAGCCCTGCCACCCCGATGATCTCGGTCCCGACCGCGCCGTTGTTCACTCGCTGGGTCCACACAGTGGAGAACATGATGAGGAGCCCCTGCACGAGCACGATCAATGCCGTGGCGAGCCAGATGTTGTCCTGGGTTCCGACGTAGCTGAACAAGGCCGGAGCCACCGTGGAGGCGAGCGCGTAGTCGACCGCCACCACGTCGACGATCAGGAAGGCGAAGACGAACCACCCCATGAGCCATCCGATGTAGGGGTTCGCCAGGCGCGACATCCACTGGTACGAGTAGCCCGCAAGCGGGATGCGCGACGACAGCACGCCGAACACCAGCGCGACCATCAGCTGGCCGACGATCACGAGCGGCCATGTCCAGATCCCCAGCGGGCCGGACGAGATTAAGACGGACCCGTAGGTGGTGAATATCCCCGTGGTGATCGAGATGAACGAGAACCCGATGGCGAACGAGGCAAAGCGCCGGAACGTTCGCCGGAACTCTGGCCGGTACCCGAACTGCTCGAGCTCTTCTGCCGCCTCAGTTTCTCCGATGGCCATGGCTCCTCCTTCTCGCTCGATGCGGCCGTTAACTCACTCGCTGTTTGCGCTCTGCTTCGCCTGCGTGCCCGTCGAGCCGGGCCTTGTCGGCTTCGGCCACAAGCACCGTGGCTCCGGCTGCCTCGAGGTCGGCGGCCGACTCCGGGGCCACCCGCCAGTCGGTGATCACCGCGGTCAAGTCGCGGAGCTCGCATACCTTGCACAGCGCGACGCGCCCAACCTTCGAGGCGTCGGCGAGCACGTAGGTCTCCGCGGCGTGTTCGAGGATCGTCTGGCGCACCGCGACCTCGGCGGGGTAATAGTCGGTCAGACCGGCCACCGCGTGAATCCCTCCGGATCCCAGGATCGCCTTGTCGACGTAGAACTCGCCGAAGAAGCGCTCGGCCTGCGGTCCCGAGAGCGCCATGTCGCCGTGCCGCATCTGCCCGCTGCACACCAGCACCTCGATACCGTCGTGCCCGTCGAGCGCGGCGGCGACCGGGAGGGAAGGGGTAAGGATGCGCCCGCGGAAGTCATACGGCAGCTGGCGGGCGACCTCGGCGACGGACGTGCCGACATCGAGGATGACCGTGTTTCCCGGCGACAGCATCGAGACGACGAGCGCGGCCATCGCCCTCTTGGCGGCCAGCTCCCTGTGCCGCCGCTCGCCTGCCGGGGGCTCGAACGAGCGGACCGGCACCCCTCGGGCTCCGCCGTACACCCGCTCCAGAATCCCCTTGTGCTCGAGCACCATGAGGTCGCGCCGCACCGTCTCGATGGAGACCCCGAACTGGTCGGCGAGCTCACCCGCCCGCACCAGCGGCTGACGGCGCACCGCGGCCGCGATCGCCAGCCGCCGTTCCTCGGGAATCCTCGTTGCCACCCACGCTCCCTGTGGAGTATCGAGGAAATCTGTGGAGTTGAGTCGAACTCTTACCCACAAGATGATGCATGTCAAGGGTCGCCTAGCCGAGCCCGCTCGGCCGCGCCACCGCTGCCAACCTTCGCGGCCTGAGAGCAGCGCGCCAGCGAACCGATGATGCCGCTGCGCGTGTTCGGCAGCCGCGCATGTGCGTTCGGCAACGTCACGACCCGCCTCATGATGGGCGCGATCTGCGCGGCCGGGTTCCTAGTCACCGAGGTGTTCCAGCTGGCCCCGCGGCCACTCACCGGTCTCGGCCGGCGTACGCCCGGTGCCCTTCTTCGCCACGCCGATGGCCATCTCACCGATCGCCGGCGCTGCCTCCGACCGCATCGGCCGCGGCCGGTCATGGCGACCGGGCTCTTCCTGCTGACCGCGGGGCTTGCCTGGGCCACCGTCAGAGGCTCTATGGTCGCGAGCTGGGTCGAGCTGGACATCGCCCTGCTAGTCGCAGGGGTCGGCATCTCGATGGCGCGCTGCCGACGGTGCCCAACCGCCGTGCTTGAACGCCGTCGCACCACGCGAGCTGGGCAAAGCATCAGCAATCAACGACATGATGCAGCGCCTCGGGCTCGCCGTCGCGATCGCCGTCGCCGCTGCCGTGTCCGCCGCCTACAGGCACCCCGGCGTGTCCGCGCGCGGCACCGGCGGCTTCAAGTCTCCGCTCGCCGCCTGCGCCGGCCTCGCGTGCTGGCCGCCCTCAGCGCCCCGGCGATCACATCGCCGAAGACACAGCACGCCCGCGCCCTTGCCGAGGGCGGGTTACTGGCCCGGCCTCAACCCGCCACGGCCGTGGCAGACAGGCTGTGACCGCGGCTTCCGCACCTACCCGGCCACGGCCCCGCTACGGCCCAGACGCAACCAGAAGGCAGGGATCACCGCCCTCTCTACGGCCGCGGCGCATACCTGCCAGACAAGGACGCGTGGATCTTGGACCTGACGCCGCCCCGATGACCCGCACGGCGCGGCTCACGGTCATTCCGCGGGCGGTAGCTGGCCCCATACGCCGATGTGGACGAATCCGCACGCCAGGAAGTCCTCCTCGCCTGGCCGGTCGACGAGTGCCGTCGCCTCCGCGAGGCTGAGGGCCCCAGTTTGCACCTTCGGAACGACTTGAGCGGCCTGACTGAGCTGGTAGAACTCAGCTAGATCAGTGCCGGCTTGGATGATGTCGATCTCGGCGTCGGCACCCACGTTGATGAGGCCGAGCTGGTGAACCTGGCGGAGCAGAGATCGGCCCTGGGACAGGGCCGTGCTCGGGAACGCGACTTGGTGGGTCTGGGGGGCGGTGGCCCACACCGAGTCGGCGTCGCCGATCCACATGCCGAAGTCCGGCTCCTCGAGCACCAGCCACCCAGCAAATCCACGCTGGGGGAGATGTGCATCAGCACAGCCCGCGTGTGGATGAGATCGAAAGAGCCAGGGGGAAACGTGTCGGTGCGGACGTCGTGCCGGAGGACCTCGACGTTCGGGGCGTCTATCTCGGTCAGGAACCCCAGCTGCAGGTCGGTGGCGATCACGCGCCCGGTCGGGCCGACCACGCCAGCCAGCCA
>JASHUE010000018.1:0-4011 GCA_030040195.1 Streptosporangiaceae bacterium
CCGACGGACCGTGTTGGTCGCCATACGCTGAGTATGCAAGAGCCTCGCGGGAGCGCGCGGCAACGAACCGCCGTCCTCCCGGATCCGGGCATCCGCATCTCGTCGGCTTGAGGTACTTCGTGCCGCTGGAGGTCAACGCGGCCGTTTGGGCGGTGTCGGACGTGTTGGCTGCTCACGGCGCGCCCGGCGCGTGCGACGATCGAGCCACCATGACCTCTCCTTACCTGGCGCCGGTCCGGGACTGGTACGCCCAGAACGCAAGAGACCTGCCTTGGCGCCGTGCAGACGCCTCAGCGTGGTCAATCCTGGTCAGCGAGATCATGCTGCAGCAGACGCCCGTGAGCCGGGTGCTGCCCGCGCACGCGGCGTGGCTCGCCCGCTGGCCCAGCCCGGGATCGCTCGCCGCGGCCTCGGCCGCCGACGCCGTACGGCAGTGGGACAGGCTCGGTTACCCGAGGAGGGCCGTCCGGCTGCACGCAAGTGCCCAGCTCATGGTGTCCCGGCACGGTGGCCAGGTACCCGCCCGCGCCGACCAGCTGCGTGCGCTCCCCGGTATCGGCTCCTACACCGCGGCAGCAGTCGCGAGCTTCGCGTACGGGCATCGGCACGCGGTGCTGGATACAAACGTCCGGCGAGTCCTCGCCCGCTTGGTCAATGGCGAGGGCCAGCCTCGGGCGGCCCAGTCTGCGGCCGAGCTACGGCTGGCCGAGTCGCTGCTGCCGGCGGACGGGCGCACCGCGGCGCGCTGGTCGGTGGGCGTGATGGAACTGGGCGCCCTGGTCTGCACCGCGGCAAAACCCAGATGTGCCGAGTGCCCGCTGGCGGACCTGTGCGCCTGGCGCGAGCGCGGCTGCCCGCCCGCGCCTGCTGGTCGCGCCGCTCCAGCCTATGCGGGCAGTGACCGCCACTGCCGCGGGCGGCTGCTCGCGGTCTTGCGGGCGGCCGGCGGTCCGGTCCCGGCGAGCCAGCTGGCAGGCGCCTGGGACGACTCAGGGCAGCGAGCCAGGTCGCTCGCTGCCCTGATAGCCGATGGACTTGTCACCCGGTGCACGGACGGATCGTTTGCGCTGCCGGGAGACGAGCCGTCCTAGTCGGACGCCGTCGCCGTTGCCCCGCTGGCGCCGGCCTTGGACTCCACTGCCTCGGGCGGCGCGTCCGGCACTTCGGCCGGCTTGGTGACGCCGCGGAAGACGAACTGCTCGTCTTCGCCAGCACCCTCGGTATCGACGATGACGATCTGGCCCGCCTTCAGCTCGCCGAAGAGGATCTTCTCCGACAGGTGATCCTCGATCTCGCGCTGAATCGTCCGCCGCAGCGGCCGGGCGCCGAGAACCGGGTCGTAGCCCTTCTTCGACAGCAGCGTCTTGGCCGCCGGCCGGATCTCGATGCCCATGTCGCGGTCGCGAAGCCGCTCGTCCACCTTGCTCACCATCAGATCGACGATCTCGAAGATCTCTTCCTGGCTGAGCTGGTGGAACACGATGACGTCGTCGACGCGGTTCAGGAACTCCGGCCGGAAGTGCTGCTTGAGCTCCTCGCCGACCTTCGCCTTCATCCGGTCATACGAGCCCTTCGACTCGCTGGCCGCGCCGAAGCCCACGGTCACGCCCTTGGAGATGTCCTTGGTGCCGAGGTTGGTCGTCATGATGATGACGGTGTTCTTGAAGTCGACAACCCGGCCCTGCGCGTCGGTGAGCCGCCCGTCCTCCAGGATCTGCAGCAGCGAGTTGAAGATGTCGCCGTGCGCCTTCTCGATCTCGTCGAACAGCACGACCGAGAACGGCTTGCGCCTGACCTTCTCGGTCAGCTGCCCGCCTTCCTCGTAGCCGACGTAGCCCGGCGGTGAGCCGAAGAGCCGCGAGACAGTGTGCTTCTCCATGTACTCGCTCATGTCCAGCTGAATGAGCGAGTCCTCGTCACCGAACAGGAACTCCGCTAGCGTCCTGGACAGCTCGGTCTTGCCGACGCCGGACGGCCCGGCGAAGATGAACGACCCGCCCGGGCGCTTGGGATCCTTCAGGCCGGCCCTGGTCCGCCTGATCGCCTGGGAGAGCGCCTTGATGGCGTCGTGCTGGCCGACCACGCGCCGGTGCAGCTCGTCTTCCATCCGCAGCAGCCGCTGCGACTCCTCCTCGGTGAGCTTGAACACCGGGATGCCCGTGGCGGTGGCCAGGACCTCGGCGATGAGCTCCTCGTTCACCTCGGCCGGGGTGTCCATGTCGCCGGCCTTCCACTCCTTCTCCCGCGCGTCCTTCTTGTCGATCAGCTGCTTCTCGGTGTCGCGCAGTGACGCGGCCTTCTCGAAGTCCTGGGAGTCGATCGCCGACTCCTTCTCCCGCCGGACGTCAGCGATGCGCTCGTCGTAGTCACGCAGGTCCGGCGGCGCAGTCATCCTGCGGATGCGCATCCGCGAGCCCGCCTCGTCGATCAGGTCGATCGCCTTGTCCGGCAGGAACCGGTCGCTGATGTAACGGTCGGCCAGCTGGGCCGCGGCCACCAGCGCGTCATCGGTAATCGTGACGCGGTGATGTGCCTCGTACCGGTCCCGCAGCCCCTTGAGGATCTCGATCGTGTGCGAGATCGTCGGCTCGGCGACCTGGATCGGCTGGAAGCGGCGCTCCAGTGCCGCGTCTTTCTCCAGGTGCTTGCGGTACTCATCCAGCGTGCTGGCGCCGATGGTCTGCAGCTCGCCGCGAGCCAGCATCGGCTTCAGGATCGAAGCCGCGTCGATTGCGCCCTCAGCGGCGCCGGCGCCAACCAGGGTGTGGATCTCGTCGATGAACAGGATGATGTCGCCGCGGGTCCTGATCTCCTTGAGGACCTTCTTCAACCTTTCCTCGAAGTCACCGCGGTACCGGCTGCCAGCCACCAGTGCTCCCAGGTCAAGCGTGTAGAGCTGCTTCTCCTTGAGAGTCTCCGGCACCTCGCCCTTGACGATCTTCTGCGCCAGCCCCTCCACGACGGCCGTCTTGCCGACTCCGGGCTCGCCCACCAGCACGGGGTTGTTCTTGGTACGGCGCGACAGCACCTGCATGACCCGCTCGATTTCCTTTTCCCTGCCGATGACAGGGTCGAGCTTCCCCTCCCGCGCCGCGGCGGTCAGGTTCCGGCCAAACTGGTCGAGTACGAGCGACGTAGACGGTGCGCTCTCGGATGGCGCGCCGGCCGCCGCAGGCTCCTTGCCCTGGTAGCCATGCAGCAGCTGAATCACCTGCTGGCGGACGCGGTTCAGGTCGGCGCCGAGCCGGACCAGAACCTGGGCGGCAACGCCCTCGCCCTCGCGAATCAGGCCAAGCAAGATGTGCTCGGTGCCGATGTAGTTGTGGCCGAGCTGCAGCGCCTCCCGTAGCGACAGCTCCAGCACCTTCTTGGCCCGCGGCGTGAACGGGATGTGCCCCGATGGCGCTTGCTGGCCCTGGCCGATAATCTCCTCAACCTGCTGCCGCACCGCCTCGAGGCTTATCCCAAGCGACTCAAGCGCCTTCGCCGCTACACCCTAGCCCTCATGAATGAGGCCAAGCAGGATGTGCTCGGTGCCGATGTAGTTGTGGTTGAGCATCCTGGCCTCTTCTTGAGCCAGGACCACAACCCGCCGCGCCCGGTCGGTAAACCTCTCGAACATCTCGTCGCTCCTCACAGAGCGGTCGGGGAGGCACTCGTACTGCCCTATCCCTTCCGCATGTTAGCCCGTGTGCCGGGCGACGCCATGGCGTGCGACATGCCGCACTACTCAAAACGTTCCCCGCCAGAAGGGCGTTCATCCCAATCCAACTTAGGCTGAAGAGGCTGTGTTCCCACCTACGCCCGAAGCGAAAGCTGTCTCCTCACAGCTACGCCAGTAGCGAACGGAGGCGAGGCAGGGCCCCTCAACCAGGACGGATTCCTGGGGAAACGCCCGGCAGCGATGCTCACGAGCCGGGTATTCCTCGCTTCCAGGCTAAGGCAGGTGTACCGCCAGAATCCGATGGTCGGCCGGCCTGCGGCGGCGCAGCGGCTGCCGCGCGGCCGACC
>JASHUE010000227.1:0-3504 GCA_030040195.1 Streptosporangiaceae bacterium
TGCTCCATGCGGCGCTCGTGGTCATTTCCGAGCGCGGCTACGCCGACACGCGAATCGCTGATGTCGCCGAGCACGCCGGCGTGAGCCCGGCGCTCGTCATTTACTACTTCAAGACCAAGGACCAACTCCTGACCGAGGCGATGCGGTACTACGAGGACACGTGGTACGCGGCCGGTCAGCGAAGGCTTGCCGAGCTCTCCTCCACCGCCGCCCGGATGGAGGAGATAGTGGCCATGAGCTGCCTGAATGAGGCCGACCCTGAGCCAGGAAGCTCCTGGAAGCTCTGGCTGGACTTCTGGGCGCAGGCAGCCAGGAACCCTGAAGTCGCGAGCGTCAGGCAGACGTCCGACGAGCGCTGGCGCGCCCTGATCGCCGACCTGGTCCGCAGTGGCCAGGAAGCGGGCGAGTTCCGCGACGTCGATCCGGCCGCCTTCGCCATCAGCCTGAGCGCGCTGCTGGATGGGCTGACGATCCAGATAGCGCTCGAGGATCCCGTGGTTGACTCCATGGGCGCCTTTGATCTAAGCATGCAGTTCATCGCTGACCAGCTCGGATTCTCGTGGAAGCCAGGCCGACGCCGTGGTGACACGAGCCAGAAGGACAGCGCCGCAAACGCAACAGGCTGAAGGGTGGGCAACCGATGGCTGGTGGCCGGATAGAGCTCGTCTCGCTGACCAAGCGATTCACTGAGGTCGCGGTCGACGATATCGACCTGCAGATCGCCAGCGGCGAGTTCTTCTCGCTTCTCGGGCCATCCGGCTGCGGTAAGACCACGACCCTGCGGCTCATAGCGGGCTTCGAGCAGCCCACGGCGGGCCGGATCTTGCTAGACGACGTCGATGTCTCGGCCGTTGCGCCACACAAGCGCAATGTGAACACGGTCTTCCAGAGCTACGCCCTGTTCCCGTTCCTGACTGTCTTCGACAACGTCGCGTTCGGGCTGCGCAACAAGCACCTGCCGAGGGCCGAGATCCGCAGCCGGGTGTACTCGGCGCTGGAGCTCGTGCACCTGCGCGCGTTCGAGCGCCGTCGTCCTGGCCAGCTCTCCGGTGGCCAGCAGCAACGGGTCGCGCTCGCCAGGGCGCTTGTGCTCCAGCCCTCGGTGCTCTTGCTGGACGAGCCGCTCGGCGCGCTGGATGCCAAGCTCCGCCGCTCGCTGAAAGTGGAGCTCAAGGCCCTGCAGGAGCAGGTCGGGATCACGTTCCTGTATGTGACCCACGACCAGGAAGAAGCGCTGACGATGTCCGACCGAATCGCGGTGATGCGGGACGGCAAGATCGTTCAGCTTGGCGTGCCCAGCGCCGTATACGAGGAGCCGGCCGATACCTACGTAGCGGACTTCCTTGGCGTGTCCAACCTGATGGAAGTCGACGTCATATCCCGCGGGCCCGGCTCCCAGTGCGACGTCCGGCTCGGCGACTGCAGCCTGCATGCCGAGCACGGGGGCATCGACGCGCCCGATCACTCCCACGCGGTCATCAGGCCGGAGCGTGTCAAGATCGAGGACTTCGGCTCGGCGGGCCCGAACCGGGTGCCGGCCATGGTCGAGCGGCTCGTCTACCTCGGATCGTCGACGCAGGTGTTCCTCAGGCTGGCCGCAGGCTACGACGTGCAGGCCCTCATGAACAACGATGGCAGCCTGCAGAAGCTGACCCAGGGCACGCCGGTGCACGCGTATTTGCCCCCGGACGCGCTCCGGGTGCTCGCTGGCGGCACGCCGGTGGCGGACATGAGCGCGGCCGCCGCCGACGAGATGCCGCAGGCGAGCTGACGCCGACCGGGCGCTCTGCCAGCCTGATTATCTGCCAGCCTGATTAGAAGATGACGTAGACCTTGCGGATCGTCTCGTGAATCTCCCAGGTGCCGGCCCATCCCTTCGGGAACACAGCGGTGTTGCCCGCAGCGACCTCGATCGGCTCGCCACCTTCCGGTCTCACCGTCATCTGACCGGCGACGATGTAGACGAACTCATTGGTCTCAAGCTTCCAGAACGACGGACCGGGAGTGCATTCCCAGACGCCGATCTCCTGCTCGCCTTCCTGCCACAGGGTTAGGCCGGAGGTCTGCATCGTCTCGCCGGTGGCCTCGGCGAGCGGGCCCCAGTCCTCAAGCTCCGCGGTCGCAGCGGAGGCCAGGTAGGGCGTTACGTCGGTCATCGTGGCGTCAGTTCCTTTCGAGGTTCAGGAGAGGGTGAGCTTGCCCGGCGCTTGCGGTGCGTGCTCGGGAAACGGCAGGGCTATCGGGTCCGTGCCGAGCTTGCTGTTGCCCGCCTCATCGAAGCGGTCAAGGCCGAGGTCAGAGACGTCGACCACGTTGGAGTAGCCGGTGAGCGCCACGTCAGCGGTGGCGCGGGCGATTGCGGGACCCCACATCATCCCGGCACCGCCTGCGCTTGCGACCGTCGCTCCCTGAAGCACTTCGTCCCGAACGATGGCAGGTCCGATGATCGGCAGATGGTCAGGGGTGTAGTCGATCGTCGCTGCCCAGGTTCGGCGCAGGCCAAGGCTAGCCGTGACCGGCACCAGCTCGGCCAGTCGCTGGCGCATCAGCGCCAGGTACGGCTCGTCCACGCAGGTGGCCTCCCCCGGCGACTCGTCCGGGTTGCTCATGCCAAACAGCAGGCCGCCCTCTTCCGGCCGCCAGTACAACCCGGCGGTCAGGTCGAAAACCATCGGGACCCGCTCGGGCGCCAGATCGGGGTGCGGCTCGGTAACCGCCACCTGGTGGCGGACGCCGCCAACCGGAACCGCGATGCCGGCTGCCGCCGCGACCGTAGCCAGTTCGGGTCCGCCGGTGAGCACGACGATCGGAGCGCTCAATGGTCCGGCCGAGGTCTGGACGCCGCTGACGCGCCCGTTCTCGGTGACAAGCCCGGTGAACGTGACGCCTTCCCGCACGTAGACTCCGCTGGTGGCCAGCGCGACCGCGTAGGCAGTCACGTTCCTCGGCGGCGTCAGGTACCCGTCCTCGGCGCAGTACGTACCGCCCAGCGTCCGGCCGGGCGTCAGCGTTGGGTTCAGCGCATCCAGCTGACCAGGCTCGAGCCAGCGGACATTCAGCCCCAGGGCGTTCTGCATCGCCATCCGCTCACGAGCGGCGGCGACGTCGGGATCGGTAAAGCAAGGCAGCAAATAACCCTGCGGAGTAAAGCCCGAGTCGATGCCCAGCTCCTGGCCCTGGCCTAGGTAGAACTGGCGGGACCACTCGCCCAGCTTGACCGCCCAGGGCGTGCCGCCCTGGGTGCGTACGATGCCCGCAGCGCGGCTGCTAGCACCCTGGCCGAGGGTGCGCTTCTCGATCAGGACGACGCGCTCCGCGCCGCTGCGGCGGAGGAAGTAGGCGCACCACGCGCCGACCGTGCCGCCGCCGACGACGATCGCGTCGGCCGGTCCCGCGAGGTCACGGTCACGTATCCGCACTGGCCGATCCTGGCATAGACTGAACGTTCAGTCAAGAGTCTGAGGCGCGTCGTCCGCACGAGAGTCTGAGGCGCGTCGTCCGCAC
>JASHUE010000228.1:0-8447 GCA_030040195.1 Streptosporangiaceae bacterium
GAGGCCGGGCCGAAGCCGGGCGAACTCTGCTCGCAGCCGCTGGAGGCTCAGCTCAAGCAGCGAGGACACGACCAGCCTGCCGGGCGCGGCGGGGATGGGCACGATTCCCGGTACGGCGACCACGAGGCAGCCGGCCGCCTCAGCAGCGGCCACGCCGTTCGGCGAGTCCTCGACGACCACGCACCGCCGCGGGTCGACCGCCAGCTTGGCCGCGGCGAGCAGGTAGCCCTCGGGATCTGGCTTGCAGGCGGACACATCTCCCGCGCACACGGTCACCGGGAAACTGGCCGGCAAGGCACGGAGCACCGCGTCCATGATCTCGCGCTCCGAGGACGTCACGAGCGCATGCGGCAGGCCGGCTGCCGCGACCTGCGCGAGGAGCTCCCTGGCACCGGGCATGGCGGGCAATGGCCGGTCACGCAGCAGCCCGGCCATGGCTTCGAGCAGCCAGCGCTCGACTTGCTCTGCGGTGGCAGGCCGCGTTGCCTTGCCGAGGAGGTACGCGACCGTAACCGCCATCGATCCGCCCACGAGCGCGTGCTGGTCATTCTCGGCCCACGGGCCGGCCAGGCGGGCCATGACGGCGGTTTCCGCCGCGAACCAGAGCGGCTCGGAGTCCACCAGGATGCCGTCCATGTCGAACAGCACAGCCTGGAGGCCGCTGTCGGGCTGGACCTGAGCAGGGCTGGCCGCTGTCACCTGTGCAGTATGTCGCCTGGCCTCGGTGCGCGCAGCCGGGGATCCGCCGACGGCGGGTTGCTGGCCTGAACCGTCCAGTCTGGCCTCGCTGCACGTAGGCTGGGGTGTATCCGCCGGCTAACGGCGGGCGGCCAGGGAGGTGGCTGACAATAGAGCTGCAGTCCGTAGGCAAGCTGAACTCGCCGGCGCTCATCGCGGCTTTCGAGGGATGGAATGACGCCGGCGAGGCTGCCAGCGGCGCCATCGGCCATCTCATCGAGTCATGGAACGCCAGCCCGGCAGGCGAGATCGACCCGGAGGACTATTACGACTTCCAGGTGACCAGGCCGGTCATGGAGGTCAGCGACGGCAAGACCGATCGGTTGGTCTGGCCCACGACCCGGATTGCCGTGGCCAGCCCGCCGGCGATCGGCCGTGATTTGCTGCTCGTCCAGGGCATCGAGCCGAACATGCGCTGGCGCGGCTTCACCGCCGAGCTGGTTGAGGCGTTCGAGAAGCTGGACGTGGAGCTGGTCATCCTCCTCGGCGCGCTGCTTGCCGATTCGCCGCACACCAGGCCGGTGCCGGTCTCGGCTGCGGCATCCGACGTCGCGCTGGCCGCGCAGCTGCACGTGGAACCAGTCGACTACAAGGGCCCGACGGGAATCGTGGGGGTACTGCAGCAGGCGTGCGCGAGCGCCGGCCTATCCGCTGTCTCGCTGTGGGCCGCCGTGCCTCATTACGTGGCACAGCCGCCGAGCCCCAAGGCGACACTCGCGCTCTTGCGCCACGTAGAGGACATCCTCGACATCTCCCTGCCGCTTGCTGACCTGCCTGCCGAGGCCAGGGCCTGGGAGCGCGGCGTGGATGAGCTGGCCGAGCAGGACGCCGAGGTCGCCGAATATGTCCGCACCCTCGAGGAGGCTAAGGACGCCACGGACCTTCCCGAGGCCAGCGGCGACGCGATAGCCAGGGAATTCGAGCGCTACCTGCGCCGGCGCGGGGACCGGGGCGAGCACGGCCGCTGAGCCCCGCCGGCCCGGCTAGATCGGCGGCCAGGGAACCGCCGGCCAGTCCGTCGGCGGGAACGGGTACACCTTGTGCTCGAGCAGCAGGTTAATGCGCTTTCTGGTGGCCTCGACCTCGTCCCGCGTGAGCCAGCTGGCGAGCTCGGCGGCCAGCTCGCCGCCCGCCATCGATTCCCGCACGCAGCGCAGTCCTGCCAGCGCCTCGCCGGGCAGCCGCTTGCCGCTCCACTGCCAGAGCACCGTCCTGAGCTTGTACTCGGCGGCGAAGCAGACGCCATGGTCGCAGCCATACAGATGGCCGTCGGGGGCCGGCAGCAGATGGCCGATCTTGCGGTCGGCGTTGTTGACCACCGCGTCGAAGATGGCCATCCGGCGCAGCCCGGTGTGGTTACCGCTCCGCGCCAGCGCGACCAGGTCCACGGTCGTGTCGGCGTCGATCCAGAGCTGGCACATGCCCGGGCCGAACGGCCCGTCCCGGTAGACCGTGGGCGGCACCACGTTCCAGCCGGCGGCCCTGGACACCGCGTAGGCCGCGATCTCGCGCCCGGCCAGCGTGCCCTCGGGAAAGTCCCACAGGGGACGTTCGCCCGCGACCGGCTTGTACACGCAGGCGGCCTTGAGGCCGTTCCCGCTGATGTCGCAGTACATGGTCGCGTTCGAGGCCTCGACGAGCCGGCCCCGGATGGCCAGCTCGCCGTTCGCGAGCAGGTCGAGCGCCGCGGCCTCGGGCAGCCGGTACGCATCCTGTCCGCCCTCAGGGGCGGATGGGTCGGTCCACTCGGCCCGCTCCGCCTGCCCGCCAGCTGCCGGATCAGCCACGCGGAACCCGGTGCCCGTTCTGACGCGGGCAGATGTGCCCGACGGGATCGAGCGGCAGCCCGCACAGCGGGCACGGCGGCCTCCCCTGGCTGACCACCTGCAAGGCTCGGCGGGAGAAGGCGCGCGCCTGCCCCGCGGTGATCCGGACCCGCAGCACCGCGGGCCCGTCCTCTGGCACGTCTTCGATCAGCGGCTCGACCGGGTCATCGGATTCCTCCTGGGCTTCGATGATCACCCGCTCGCCGTCGTGATCCCATGCGAGAGCGATCGCGCCAACCCGGAAGTCCTCGGTCAGCGGAAGGTCGAGCGGCCCGTCGTCGGCCAGTGCAGCGGGCGCCACGGCCGGCCCTCCTGAGCTGCCCGCCGACCGCCGGAGCACCTCGTCGAGCAGTTCGTCAAGGCGCTCGGCAAGCTGGCTCACCTGGCCCTTCTCCAGGGCGACGCTCGTGGTCCGGCCGCCGCCGGAGGCCTGCAGGTAGAACGTGCGCTCGCCGGGCTGCCCGACGGTGCCAGCCACAAACCGCTCGGGCGGGTCATACGAGTACACCGGCATGCCTCTATCCTCCCGCGCCGCTACCAGTTACGCGCCAGGCTACTGGCGCGAGCCGCCAGGCGGGGCCTACGGCAGCCGCTACCTCGTCTCGGCCCCGGCGCCGCCGCCAACCTGCGCATCGCTTTCCTTCCCCCTGCCTGGCGAGTCCTTCCTTCCCGCGCCCTGGAGCACCCCCGTCGCGTCCGCACCGGTGTCGTTCATGCGCAGCACGAACGGGCGCAGCGGGGTGTACCTGATAACACTCATCGAGCACGGATCGACCTGGATTCGCTGGCTCATGTCAAAGTGCATGCCAAGGCTATCGGCCAGGATTGCTTTGATTACGTCGCCGTGCGAGCACACCAGATAGCACGCCTCGCGGCCGAGTTCGGCATTCCAGTCCCGAATCGCGCCGACGGCACGCTGCTGCATCTCCAGCATGGACTCCCCGTCCTTGCCGGGAAAGCGCACAGCGCTCGGGTGCGCCTGCACGACCTTCCACAGCGGATCGGCCGCAAGGCGCTTCAGCGGCTGCCCGGTCCACTCTCCGTAGTGGCACTCGCCGAGCCGCTCGTCGACGTGCAGCGCTGCGTCGCCGTCGGCCCGAGCCGCGGCAATCAGCGCCGCCGTCTGCTGACAGCGCTCCAAGGGGCTGGTGACGATGGCATCGAGGCGTACTCCGGCCAGCCGCGCGCCGAGCGCGGCGGCCTGATCGCGCCCGCGGTCATCCAGCGAGATGCCGGGCAGCCAGCCGGTCAGCGCCTTGCCGGTCGACGCGGTCAGCCCGTGCCGCACCACGACGACGAGCGTCATCGACAGCAGTCCAGCCACCGCGCCCAGGCGCTGTACTGCCTGCGAGCCCCGGCAGTGTGCTGGCTTCGCGCCCGGGGGCGGGGAGGGCGAGGTGATCCCGGCGGCTGCACGATGTCACGCTACCAGCGTGCAGCCGGGCCGCCGTGCTCCCTAGAGCGCCGGGGCGGCCGGATCAGCTGCCGCTAGGGCATCACTGTGCACGGACTCCGCCACGGCCGCCAGGTTGTCCGGGGTGTAGTCCTGCAGCGGGAAGTGGCAGGCCGCGATGTGGCCAGGGCCGAAGCTGCGCAGCTCCGGCTCCACCTCCGCGCAGATCTCCTGCGCGAACGGGCACCTGGTGCGGAACCGGCAACCCGATGGCGGGTTAATCGCACTCGGCAGCTCGCCCTTGACACCGATCCCCTTGCGCGCCCTGGCCACCTCGGGCTCGGGGACCGGGATCGCGGCGATGAGGCCGGCGGTGTACGGGTGGGCCGCGCGCTCGTAGATGTCGTTGCCGGACCCCATCTCGACCATCTTGCCGAGGTACATCACGCCGATGCGGTCGGCCATGTACTTGACGACCGCGAGGTCGTGCGAGATGACGATGTAGCTCAGGTCATGGCTGCCCTGCAGCCGCTTCATCAGGTTCAGCACCTGCGCGCGGATCGAGACGTCCAGGGCGCTCACCGGCTCATCGGCCACGATGACCGGCGGGTTGAGCGTCAGCGCCCTGGCCAGGCCGATCCGCTGCCGCTGGCCACCGGAGAACTCGTGCGGGAAGCGCTCGACGGCATTACGGGGCAGCCCGACCTCATCGAGCAGTTCGGCTACGCGATCCTGCCGCTCTCTCCTGCTGCCGATCTGCTGGATGTCCAGCGGCTCGCGGATGATCGCGCCGACGCGCATCCTCGGGTCGAGCGAGGCGTAGGGGTCCTGGAACATCAGCTGCAGGTCCTTGCGGGTCCTGCGCAGTTCCGCGCCCCTCATCCTGGCCACGTCGGTGCCACGCAGCGCCACGGAGCCGGAGTCCGGCTTCTCCAGCTGGACGACCAGGCGGCCGATCGTGGTCTTGCCGCAGCCGGACTCGCCGACCAGGCCGAAGGTCTCACCCTTACTGAGCGTGAACGACACGCCGGAGACGGCCTTGACGCTGCCGACCTGACGCTGCAGGACGCCCGCCGTGATCGGGAACTCCTTGACCAGGTCGGTGACCTTCAGCAGCGGGGCATCGGTCACCGTCTCGCCGATCTTCGCGCCGTGGACCGGCTCGCTCACCTGCAGGTCCGCCGACGCGGGGGCGCCGACCTCTATCACAAGCTGCCCGTCCACCGGGTGCCAGCACGCGAACATGTGATCGACGTTGGTGCCGATCAGCCCAGGCTCCTCGGCGCGGCACTTGTCGGTCACCCGGCTGCAACGGGCCGCGAACCGGCAGCCCGCTGGCGGGTGCGACAGGTCAGGCGGAATGCCGGGGATCGACGCCAGGCGCTGCTTGACGTCCATGGTGAGCCGCGGGATCGAGGCCAGCAGCGCCTGCGTGTAGGGGTGATTCATGTGCTCGAAGAGCTCGCCGGTCTCGGCCGTCTCGACGATCCGGCCCGCGTACATGACGTTGACCCGGTCCGCGTGGCCAGCGATCACGCCCATGTCGTGTGTGATCAACAGGATCGACATGCCGAGCCGATGCTTCAGATCATCGAGCAGCGCGAGGATCTGGGCCTGAATGGTGACGTCCAGCGCCGTGGTCGGCTCGTCGGCGATCAGGAGCTTAGGCTCACAGGCCAGCGCCATGGCGATCATGATCCGCTGGCGGAGGCCGCCAGACAGCTGGTGCGGGTAGTCGCTCAGGCGCTCCTTTGGCTTGGGCAGCCCGACCAGGCCGAGCACCTCCACCGCCCGGTCAAGAGCCTCTTCCTTGCTGGCGCCACGGTGCAGGCGGACCGGCTCGGAGACCTGATAGCCGATGGTCTTCGTCGGGTCGAGCGAGGTGAGCGGATCCTGGAAGATCATTGCCATCTCGTTGCCCCGCAGCTTGCGCAGATGATCCTGCGGGAGCCCGACGAGTTCCTGGCCATCCAGCTTGGCCGAACCCCCGATGATGCTGCCGCCCGGTGGCAGCAGGCCCATGATCGACAGGCCCGTCATCGACTTACCACAGCCTGACTCGCCGACCAGCCCGAGCGTCTCGCCCTGCTCGATGTGCATGCTGACGTTCCCGACCGCCTGCACGACTGACTTGGTCAGCTGGATGTGCGTCGACAGGTCCTCGATCTCCAGGACGTGGGCCACAGGTGGTGCCTCTCAGTAGGTGATCAGTGAGCGGGTGTTACCGGGGGCTACCGGCGGCGCAGGCGGACGTCGAGTGAGTCGCGCAGGGCGTCACCGACGAAGTTGCAGGCCACGATGACCAGCACGATGCAGGCGCCCACCGGGTAGACCAGCCACCAGTAGCCGTCTTGCAGGAAGCCGACGCCGTTGGATAGCTGGTCGCCCCAGTCGGTCTTGGGGTAGGCCAGGCCGAAGCCGAGGAACCCCAGGAACGCCAGGGCGGTGATGGCGTCGGCGACCTGGAAAGTGACGTTGACGATGATCACGCTGAGCGCGTTGGGGATCAGGTGCTTGCGGACCAGGCGGCGCCGGGAGGACCCGGCGGCCCGGGCGGCGGCGACGAAGTCGCGGGTCCGCAGGGTCAGCACCTCGCCGCGGACCAGCCGGGCCGGGACCAGCCAGGAGAACACCGCCAGCACCAGGATCAGCGACAGCTCGGTGGAGCTGTAGCGGGTGGCCAGGATCAGCACCACGAAGAGGAACGGCACCGACCACATGACGTCGACGAACCGCATCATGACCGCGTCGACGATCCCGCCGGCCAGGCCGGCGATCGCGCCGAAGATCATGCCGATGCCGGTGGCCAGCAGCGCGGTGAAGATGCCGATCTCCAGCGCGGTCTGCCCGCCCAGCATCAGCCGCCCCAGCTCGTCAAAGCCCTGATTGTCGGTGCCCAGCGGGTGGCCGGCTCCCGGCGAGATGAACGAGGCCACCGGGTTGATCAGCAGCTGGTTGGTGTGATACACCAGCGGCCCGGCCCAGCAGAACAACACGAAGAACACCAGGATGCCCAGGCCGATCACCGCCAGCTTGTTGCTGGCGAACTCCCGCAGTCCCAGCCGCCACCCGGACTGGACGACGAAACCGCCGGCCTCCGGCTGGAGTTCGGGCTCCAGCAGGGGAGCCTCGGCTCTTCCGCTACCTATCACTGCATGCTCCTGAATGACGAGGCCGGGTCAGGCCAGCCGGATCCGCGGGTCGGCGACGGTCAGCGCGATGTCGGCGATCAGGTTCCCCATCACCGTCAGCAGCGCGCCGACAAGGGTGTATGCGAGCAGGATCTGGTAATCCTCGTTGCCCAGCGCCGTGAAGAACATGTAGCCCAGGCCGGGGAAGTTGAACAGCGACTCCACGATCACGTTGCCGGCCAGCAGCGCCGGGATCAGCAGCCCGATCAGCGTGATGATCGGCAGGCACGCGTTGCGCAACAGGTGCCGGACCATCACCAGCCGGTCCGGCAGGCCCTTGGCCCGCGCCACCTTGATGTAATCCTGGGCCAGCACGTCCAGCGCCGAGGAGCGCATGTACCGGGAGAACAGCGCCACCACCGCGATCGTCAGCGTCGCCACCGGCAGCACCAGCTGGTTCGGGTGCGACAGCACGTAGCCCATGCCGGTCTGGTTGGTGTTATCCACCGCCGGGAACCACGAGAACGGCTGCCCGAGCGCGAAGATCTGGATCAGCAGCAGCCCGGTCAAAAACAGCGGCATCGCGTACCCGACGAACGCGCTGCCCGCCAGGACGTTGTCGGCCAGGCTATTGCGCTTAACCGCCTGGAAGATCCCCATCGGGATCGCGATCGCCAGCGCGATCACCAGGCTCACGCCCACCAGCAGCGCGCTGCGCGGCGCGAACGCGATCAGCAGCGAGTCCACCGACTGGTTCAGCTTGTACGACTGGCCCAGGTTCCCGTGCAGCAACTGCCACAAGTACGACCCGTACTGCACGAAGAACGGGTTATCAAACCCGTGCGCCTTATTCCACGCCGCCACCGTCGCCTTGTTCGCCTTCGTGCCCAGCACGATGTTGCCCGGCGACCCGCCGATGACATGCAGCATCGCGAACGTCAGCAGCGAAATACCCAGCACCACGATGAGCGCGATGAATAGCCGCCGGACTATATATGCGGTCACGTCCCTAGCCTCTCCGCATGCATCCGCTTACTTGGCGCGGGCCCTGCCCGCCGCTTGGGCGGCGGGCAGGGCACCGAACCGGGCACCTTCGGGTGCCCCGTACTTGATTGTTACTTCACCAGGTGGTCACTGTCACCAGTGCTTACTTAGTGAAGTAGAACTCCTCCGGCAGGTACTCGTACTGAGTGAAGATCTCGAATGCCTGTGCCGGGCCGGAGATGTTGTTCTTCCACATGATGATGTTGTCGTTCAGCGGCTCGAAGATGCCCGGCTGCTGCTCGGCAACGACATTGCCCTCGTTGATCAGGGCGGTCGAGTTCGGGCTGTTCAGCGAGCCGTTGATCGCGCTGTCGA
>JASHUE010000229.1:0-5262 GCA_030040195.1 Streptosporangiaceae bacterium
GACGTGGGTCATCGTGGACGTGCGCAGACGGGGGGCGCTGCGCCGGCACTTCGTTGCCGGCCCGGATGATCCCACGTCGGCCCGGCTGACCCAGGCGATTTCGGCGATCACGCCCGACCCGGACGCCGTCTCGTCCCGCGTATGCGACTCGGGTAGCTCGGTCCTGGTCACCCACGTCGAGGATGAGGAGATGCTGGGCCGCGACGCCGACGGTGCACCGCTCCTGGCCAGGCTCGGCGGCGTGTCCGTCCTGTCCGTTCCCGTGACCGACGACAGCCATTCCTTCGGCGCGCTGACGCTCGTCAGGGATGCAGCTGCCGGCGCCTTCCGGCTCCCCGACGTCGGGCTGGTCGAGCAGGTTGCCGACCTGCTCGCCCGCGCCATCGCGGCGCGTCGGCTGCTCACGCGCCAGACCGAGGCGGCCGAGGCACTGCGGTCGAGCCTGCTGCCCCCCGTGCTCAGGGCGATACCCGGAGTGGAGATCGTGGCGGCGCACATGCCACCAACGCGGGGCCGCGAGGTCGGTGGCGACTTCTACGACGTCTACCCCACGCCCCGCGGCTGGGGCGTGGCCATCGGCGACGTCTGCGGTAAGGGCGACGATGCCGCCGCCGCGACCGCGAGCGCGCGGCATGCGGTCCGGGTGCTGTCGCACTGGAATCCCGATCCGGCCGAGGTTCTGCGCGGCGCCAACGAGATCATGCTGGCCGAGGAGTTCGGCAGCAGGTTCGTGACCGCCGACGCCGCCCATCTGAGCTGGGACAACCGGACCCTCCGGGTATTGCTCGCGAGCGCCGGGCACCCCGGCCCGGTCCTGCTCAGCGCGGACGGGAGGACGCAGATGCTGACGGGCGGCGGCGTCGCGCTGGGGATATTCCCTGACCCGGAGCCGGCCGCCCAGGAGCTTCACCTGGAGCCGGGCGACGTGCTGTTTTTCTTCACCGACGGACTCACCGGGGCCCGCAGCCCGCAGCAGACCTACCTCGAGGAGATCCTGACGGACAGGCTGGCCGACCTGGCCGGGCGTCCTGCCGCGGAGATCGTCTCGGAAATGCGCAGGGTTGTCCTCGAGTTCTCCGACGGCGTGTTGCTCGACGACCTGACGATGCTGGCCTTGCGGGTCGGTCTGCCGCCGGAATCCTGACCCGCTTTCCTGCCGTCGGCCAGACGCCCGCCACCCCGGCCCGCCTGTTTGCGGCGCGGGCAGACCGGTCGCGAGCTTGAGCACGCGCGGTGAGCGGGAAAACAGCTCGGTGCTGACGGTCTGGCCTGCGGCCAGCATCCACCACCTGCGAGAATCGGTCTTCGTGGTTATGCGCGGCCTCCAGATGCCTGGCCTGCTGGCGGTCCTGCTGCGATCAGACAACGATGGGGTGAGCTGCCCGCAACGTGCGGGTTTACCCATCGGGAGGCCAGGGAACTTGCGCTAGCGCCACGCGCGTGCCGGCCGGCGAGCGCGGACCCGAGGGTGAGGACATGCTGGGAGATCGCGCGGCGCCTGGTGGCCGGGTGGCGTTCGTGCTGGGTGGCGGCGGTGTGCTCGGTGCGACCCAGGTCGGGATGCTCAGGGCGCTGCTCGAAGCCGGCATTCGACCCGATGTCATCCTGGGCACGAGTGTGGGAGCAGTCAACGGCGCGGTCATTGCCGCCGACCCGTCCGACGAGGGCGTGGTCAAGCTGGCCGACCTCTGGCAGTCGATGGCAGATACGGGCGTCTTCAGCGACACGGTGCTGGCCAGGGCGGCAACCTTGGCCAAGTACCGTACGCATCTTTACTCTCCCGTTCCCTTTCGCCGCCAGCTTCGGGAACACCTTCCAGAGACGTTCGATGAGCTGCGAATACCGTTCCAGTGCGTGGCGGCGAGCATCGAGCGGGCAGGTGCCCACTGGTTCCGCACGGGCAGCCTGGCGGACGCGGTCATGGCTTCGTCCGCGGTCCCTGGTTTGCTTCCGCCCGTGCAGATCGACGGTGAGCACTTCCTGGACGGCGGCCTTGTCCATTCCATTCCGGTCGGACGCGCGCTCGCCCTCGGCGCAAAGGAGATCTACGTGCTGCACGTCGGCAGGATCGAGCAGCCTCTGGCGCCGCCCCGGTCCCTGTGGGACGTATGCCTGGTGTCGTTCGAGGTGGCTCGGCGTCACCGGTTCGTGGAAGAGATGGCTGCTCTCCCTCGCTCTGTGCGGGCCCATGTGCTGCCGAGCGGCGAAGAGAGCATGCCACTCATTTCCATGCGCTATCGCGGCCAGGCGAAGGTGAGGAGCCGAATCGAGCGAAGCTACGCGGCCACCACCGCCTATCTGTCGAACTTGCCGGTGACCAGGTGAGACCGCCGCACCCGCTGGTCCGTCGCATCGTGGTAGACCCGCTGTGGGTGCCGGTCGCCGCTGCACTGGCCGGCCTGTTCCTGGTGGTCGCGTCCGTGAGCGTCGTCGTCGCGCCTTTGGCCACGAGACGCAGGGTCGCTCGGCTCGCGCTGTTCGGCGCGCTGTATGTGCTGGTAGACGCATCCCTGCTCGTATGCTGCGCGTGCCTGTGGCTCGCTCATCCCATGCCGGCCAGGCGCGGCGAGCGCTGGGCCGACGCGCATGCGGCGCTCCTGCGCCGCGCACTGATGCTCCTGGTCGCGGCGGCGCGACCACTGTTCGGCTTCCGGGTGAATGTTGAGGAGCTGCCTGCTCGGGAGAGCATGGCCGGCCGGCCGGTGCTCGTGCTCGCGAGGCATGGCGGGCCGGGCGATTCGTTTGCCATCGTGGAACTGCTTCTCTCGCGTCTGCACCGGCGACCGGTCGTCGTGCTGAAGGACGTGCTGCAGTGGGATCCCGGCCTGGACGTCGTCCTCAGCCGGATGCCCGCGTGCTTCCTGCCAGCGAGGGGCAGCGGCCGGGATTTGCCCGGCCGCATCGCGGCGGCCGCGCGCGGCCTGGGAGCGCGTGACGCGATGCTGCTGTTCCCCGAGGGAGGCAACTGGACGCCGCGGCGGCACCGGAACGCCCTGGCGAGGCTGTGGGCCCGCGGGCGCCGCTCCGCCGCGGCAAGGGCGGCAGCCAACCGGCACGTGCTCCCGCCACAGCCGGCCGGCGTGCTCGCCTGCCTGGGCGCCCGCCCGGACCTCGAGGTGGTCGTGGTCGCGCACACCGGCCTGGAGGACCTGGTCAGCGCCGCTGATGTCTGGCGGGCGCTGCCCGTCACGGGACGGCCGATGGTGATGCGCTGGTGGCAGCTGCCCGCCGCCGACCTGCCGGTCGATCCTGATACGCGGGCAGACTGGCTCGACGTGCAGTGGGCTGTCGTAGATTCCTGGATCGACGCGCGCAAGGCGGCCCGTCAGCGCGACACCGGCGGGCAACCCGCTATCGGGGGTCCGGACGTGCCAACCGCCCAGCTGGCCGGCGAGGCGGCAGCGACGGACCCGGCGGCGGCCGCCGATGCCGCCAGCCAGGGCTAGGCCACGGTCGGTCCGGCCTGGGCACCGCCGTTGAGGCCGCGCAGTGCCGCCTTCCTGACCGAGCCAGGCGCCGCCTGCCTGACCGAGCCAGGCGCGGGCAGGCTCAGGGCATCGACTCGGCGTCCGGGGTGTTCGCTCAGACCCCGCTCGGGCCGTGGCTGCCGGTCTTGGTCGCGGTCGGCTTGGTGAGTTTCGGCGCCTTCTCGTGCTGCGAGGCCCAGTGGCGCAACGTATGAGCCACAGTCACCGAGTGCGTCGTGATCCAGTCTGCGGTGCCCTGGCGACCCCCGCGGCGTAGCGCTTCGGTGGACTTGCGGCGCAGGTCGTTCAGCACCGAAGCCCGCGCCACGAGCACGACTCCGAGGACCAGCGCGATCACTCCGATGATCTGAACGGCGATCATCGGCGGCGACGTCCTGATGGCGTCGCCGAATACCACTACTCCCAGTACGATTCCGGCGGCGGGCTCGGCAGCGCTGATCGCCGGGAGCGACGCGTGCAACTCGCTCGCGTTGAACGCGCTTTCCATGAGCCACAGGCCGACCAGACCAGCGCCGGCCACGCTGTAGCCGGGCCAAGTGGTCAGGAGCGCGCCCAACCCATGATGGTCCAGGATCTGGACGGTCTGCCGGGTGAGGGCGTCGGAGATGCCGAAGACCAGCCCAGCCGCGGCGCCGGTGAACGTGGCCCGTGCCTGGCCTGAGCACAAGCGCCCAGCCTGGACGAAAGCCGCCGCGACCCCCGCGATCGCGGCGGCCGCCAGCCAGCCAACCGGAGACGCGAACGAGGCTGCCGGGGCCGTTGCGATCCGCGCTACCGAGAGCGCGGCCACGCCGCCCAGCAAGATGACCGCGCCAGCCACCTCGATGCCCCGCAGCCGCTGCCCGGACAGGGGCACAGCCAGGGCCAGCGCGAACAGCAGGTTCGTGCTCAGCAGCGGCTCAGCCAGCGAGAGGTCGATGTGACTGACCGAGTACGCCGAAGCCAGCTGGCCCATGATCATGATGGCGAGCCCGGCAAGCCAGCTGCGCTGCCGCAGGAGTTCGGCGATCAGGGCGAACCGCAGGAAGAACGCCTTGGGAGCCTCCCCGGCCGCGCGCTGCTGCAGCACGAACCCGACCCCGAGCAGCATGGCCGCGACGAGCGCGATGGCCACCGTCATCCGAACGGTCTCCCTGTCGCCATCGTGACCGCAGCCCATCGAGCGAGCAGAGCCCCTCTGCGCTGCTGCTCGCCCGAGATCGCGATTTTCCAGGTCGTGGCTATCAACGAACCAATCAGTGTGTGCTAGGCCGCGAAGCGGTCAGCGAACTTACTCCCTTTCCATTGTCCATCGCCCGGAGCCAAACCAAACCAGCAATGCCACACGCGTAGCCCTGGGGCGAGCCCGGTAAGTCTGCGATTACCGGTATAACGGATGGCCGCGCCGGACTGGTGCCCGGCCCGGCCTGGCCGTCCTGGGATCGGCCAAGGAAATCGGCTGGCGGTCATTGCCGGGTCCAACCCGACGGAGCTAGCGGCGCGGCCGCTGCTCATCGCCCGCGTTTGCCACCATCGCCGCGATGGGCGGCATGAGCGCGGCCACGACGGACATGACGATCGCGGCCGTTACGGAGTACAGGCGCACCACCGTCCAGGCCAGGATGACGAGAACCAGGCATGTTCCCATAATCACTGCATATGCGATATTTCGTCGCACGGATCGTCATCCCGTCTCGGAGTGTTCGCCGCGGCGATCTTGTCGCCGTCACCAGGAGCGCTACCCGCGGCCGGGCGGTGAAACCAGCCTCGGCCTGGCCGCCTGCCCTGGGCGCGG
>JASHUE010000230.1:0-5724 GCA_030040195.1 Streptosporangiaceae bacterium
ACTCTGCACAAGGTGCGGGCAGGACGCGGAACCCGGAGCGGAATTCTGCCAAGGCTGCGCCGGAAGCTCCGCCGCCGTAGCTGACCAGCCAGTGACGGCGCCGGCGATGGCCGCCGCCGCCGATTACCTGCGCCCGTTTGCCGCCCAGGGCACCAGCCCCGCGCTCTTACCCGAGACCCACGGGCCCGACTACTGGACCGATCCGGGTGTCGATCGGATTCCGGCTTACCCGAGGTCTGAGCGTGCAGTCCCGTCGCAGCCTGGTGAGCCGCCGGAGGAGATCGCGCCGCCCGGCGATGAGCTGCTCGCTGGCGGTAGGTGGTCGTATTTCGCGCAAGACGGCCCGCCCTACGACGACTACGACTATGACGGCCCCGATGTCGTGCCGCAGCGCGGCACGTATCTGCCCGGAGCGGGTCAGGCCCCCGCCGGCGCCGGCGAGCGGTACCAGGGGGCCGGCCCCCAGAGCCAGCTGCAGCCCTACGGCCCCGCCGACAGCGCGGAGCCAGCCGACCAGCAGCGCTACCCAATTCCGGATGCGCCCTACGTGGCGGGCCAGGACTTCGATGCGCCGGCAGGCGCGCCGTACACGGTGGGCCCGCAGCGCTACCCGCCCGCGGCCGAGCAGTATCCCGCCGACGACAATGCGCACCCCGCATACCCAGGCGAGCTTCCCTCGCCCGCCGGCGCACGTGGCGAGGCCGGCTACCACCCGGTCGGCCAGCCCTACCAGGCGAGCGCCGGGTACCCGGCCCCGAGTGCGGATTGGGGCGCAAGTTCGCCAGAGGACCTCACGGGCCTGGATCCGATCCGGTACCCGGATCCATTGCTGTATCCGTCGACCGCTGCGCCGAGCGGGCCGAGCGACCCGGCAGCTGCGGCCTCGGAGCTGACCGACTCGGGGAAGCCCGCCGGTCGCGGATGGGGAGCTGGTGCCCGGCGCATGTTCAGGCGGAACGGCCCGGCCGATGCCCAGGCCGATGACGGCGGGCAGTTGTCGGGCGCAGGCTTGCCTGGCCAGCCTTACGCGGCCGCGCCGCATGGTCCCGACGGCGGATCCGCGCTGGCCACGGCTGCGCCCGAGGCCGGTCAGGCCGGCCCAGACGCGGCAGGCGCGGGCCCGGCATACGACCGCTTCGACCTCATCGATGACCGCATGCTCACCGCGGATGGCGAGACCGACCTGGAGCCCGATTCCGCGGGCCTGATGACCCGCCGGCCGCCCGGGCAGGGCCGCTGGATTGCCTTCGCCGCGGCGGCGATCGTGCTGATCCTCGCGGCCGCTGGCGCCACGATCGCGCTCACGCACCGCGCCCCGCCGGCTGGCCACCCGGCCAGCGGCCCGACGTCAACGAGCACGAGCACGAGCGCCCCCAGGCCGGCGCCGAGGCCCAGACCCCTGGTTACCATCGCGCCCGCCGCTGCCAGCGCGCCGCAGGCGCCGGCGGTGAAAGCCTTTCTGATCCGTTACTTCACCGCCATCAACGAGCACGACTTCGCGGCGTACCGGTCGCTCTTCAGCGACACGCAGCGCGGGGGGCTGTCGGCCGCCGCGTTCGCCCGTGGCTACGGCTCCTCGCGGGACTCTCAGGCGACGCTGCGCAGCATCGCCGTAGGCGCCGCCGGGCAGCTTGTTGCCACGGTCAGCTTCGTCAGCCATCAGCAGCCGGCCGACAGCGCGACCCACTCGTCATGCACGTCCTGGACCATCTCGTTGTTCTTGATCAAGCAGTCCGGTGCCTATGTGATCCATACGCCGCCGGCCGGCTACGGCGCAACCGCCACTGCCTGTCCGTAGCCGGCCCGAACGGTCAGGCTGGCAGCACGGCGCACAGCAGCCGGTTGAAACCGTACTGCCAGAGGATGCCGATCTCGGTGAAACCCGCGGCCCGCAGCGCCTGCGTCTGCACGCTGAGCAGGCCGGCCGGCGAGCCGTGATGCTCAGAGTCCACGTCACGGGCGTCCCGCTCGGCATTGAGCCCCGCCAGGTCGGGATCGGCGGCCACCGCTGCCCACCAGCCTTCCCAGGTCTCGATCCGGTTGGTCGACAAGTACCGCTGCTCCCGGCGCGCCGTCATGGCCCGGCCCAGCCTGGTCAGCGTCGGCGCGGTGTCGTCCTCGCGCATGTGGTCGCCGTTCAGCAGCACCCCGCCCGGTGCGAGCAGCCTGGCTGCCTCCGCGTACGTCGAGACCAGGGCGTCCTGCGTTAGCCAGTGCAGCGCGGTCGTGCTGACCACCGCATCCGCCCGCCGGTCCAGGTCCAGACCCGCAGACCAGCCGGCAACGCGCAGGTCGGCGTCGACGAAGCGAAGCCCGGCCAGGTCCCTGAAGGCCACCCGCCCCAGCGTCATCGTCAGCGGGTCGGCGTCGATCGCGACGACCGTCGCCTTCGGCAGTCGCGCCAGCACTCGCACCGCCAGTGAGCCGGGTCCGCAGCCCAGGTCGATGACGAGTGGATCGGGCCGGCCGACGGCGTCCTCGAGCGCGTCGATCAGCGCGGTGAACCGCTCCTCCCGGTCCGGCAGGTAGCCCTGCTGCTGGTGGTCCCAGCGCTCGATCCACGCGCGAGCCACATCCTGGCTGAGCGCTTCGCCATTGCCGACTGCCGAGCCTGCCATGGGATGTCCTCCTTCGCCCTGAGGGCGTAACTGGCGTATAGGATTTTCACAGTCACGAAGCTAGACCGGAGGGCATAACTGGTCAAGTGAATTTCAACAGTCACGTCGATACGATTGTGGCCGCCGCGGTTCGCCTGGTCAACGCGGTCACGCCGGGCGAGGCTCGCGGGCGCAGTTTCGAACAGCCCGCCGGGGAAGGCCTTCGCGCCGCCGTGAGTGAGGCACTGCGAACCGGCCGGCGCGAGGCGCCGGCGATCACCGCCGAGGACGCGGCCAAGCTGGCCCTCGTCGCGGGCTGGCTCCGCTCGGTGTTCGACTCGGCCGACCGGGGTGACGTGGATGCTGCCGCGCTGACGCTCAACGCGCTGCTCGCCGAGACCGGCGCCCGACCCGAACTCGAGAAGCACGACGGCGAGCCGTGGCACATGCACTTTCACGGCAGTACCGATTCCCCGGCCGTAGGCTGGGCGGCGGGTTGTGCCACCGGCCTGGCCATCGTGCTCGGCACCGAGATGTACGACCGCCTCGGGGTGTGCACGGCGCCACGGTGCGACCGCGTCTACGTCGACGTGTCCAGGAACGGGACACGCCGGTTCTGCTCCACGACCTGCCAGAACCGGGTCAAGTCCGCGGCGTTCCGCGCCCGGCGCGTCTGACGCATCACCAGGGGACAGACACGGGCCGCCTCTGCTTGCGCGGCGAGCGTCAGCCGAAGAAGACCTCGGCCTCGCCGTAACGCTCGGGAGGCACCAGCTTCAACTGACGAGTCGCCTCGGCGATCGGGACCCGCACGATGTCGGTGCCGCGCAGCGCGACCATTGAGCCCCAGGCGCCATCGGCGACGGCGCGGGCGGCGTGCACGCCGAACCTGGTGGCCAGCACGCGGTCGAAGGCCGTCGGCGTGCCACCGCGCTGGATGTGCCCGAGCACTGTGCAGCGGGCCTCCTTGCCCGTGCGCTGCTCGATTTCGTCCGCCAGCATCTGGCCGATCCCGCGGTTGGCCATCCGCACGTGTCCGAAGGCATCCAGTTCCTGCCCGGCGGCCGCCTCGCCCGAGGTCTTCGGGGTCGCGCCCTCGGCAACCACCACGATCGGCGCGTACCGGGTCTGGAAACGATGCCTGACGTACTCGCAGACCTGCTCCATGTCGAACGGCTTCTCCGGGATCAGGATGACGTTCGCGCCGCCAGCGATGCCCGCGTGCAGCGCGATCCAGCCCGCATTGCGGCCCATAACCTCCACGATCAGCGCGCGGTGATGGCTCTCGGCGGTGGTGTGCAGGCGATCGATCGCCTCCATCGCGATGTTCACGGCGGTGTCGAACCCGAAGGTGAAATCAGTCGCGCTCAGGTCGTTGTCGATGGTCTTCGGCACGCCGACAACGCTCGCGCCGGCCTCGTGGAGGCGGGCGGCCACGCCGAGGGTGTCTTCTCCCCCGATCACGACCAGCGCGTCGACGCCCAGGCTCTCGAGATTCTCCGTGACCCGCTCCAGGCCGGATTTGCCGCCGGCCGCGGCGGACTCGGCGAGCGGGTTGGTCCGGGACGAGCCCAGGATTGTGCCGCCACGCGGCAGGATCCCGCGTACCGCGTTCACGTCCAGCACCATCGTGTCGCCCTCGAGCGGGCCGCGCCAGCCGTCACGGAACCCGATGAACTCGAGTTCATGCTCGGACACGCCGGTCCGCACCACAGCGCGGATCACCGCGTTCAGGCCGGGGCAGTCACCGCCTCCGGTCAGGACACCCACTCGCATCGTGTTTTTCCTCTCACGTCTCCTGCGGCCACACTAGTGGCTATGAGCGTCCTAGCGATCGACGCCGGCACGACTGGTGTAACCGCTCTAATCGTTACCGATTCAGGCGCGGTTGCGGGCCGCGGCTACCAGGAATTCCGGCAGTATTTTCCGCAGCCAGGCTGGGTTGAGCATCTGCCTGAGGGCATCTGGCAGGCGACTTTGGCGGCGTGCTCGCAGGCGCTCGCCGCAGCCGGGAACCTGCCCGTGGTCAGCGTCGGCATAACCAATCAGCGGGAGACCGCCGTGCTGTGGGATCGGACCACGCTCGCCGCTCCCCACCGCGCCATCGTCTGGCAGGACCGGCGGACGGCCGGGATCTGCGATGAGCTGCGGGCCGCAGGTCACGAGCCACGGGTGGCCGAGCTCACCGGACTCAGGCTCGACCCGTACTTCACCGCGCCGAAGCTGACGTGGCTGTCCCGGCACGAGCGAGGGGTCTGGGCGGGTGTGGTCGACGGGTCCGTGTCGGTCGGCACCGTGGATTCCTACCTGATTTCCCGCCTGACCGGCGGCCGACGGCACGTGACTGACGCCTCGAACGCCTCCCGCACGCTGCTGTTTGACATCGAAGCCGGCCAGTGGTCGGCGGAGCTGTGCGAGCTGTTCGGCGTGCCCCCGCACGCACTGCCCGAGATAGTGCCGTCCACCGGCATCGTCGGGCATACGGATGCATCGGCCTTCCTGGGTTTGGAGCTGCCGGTCGCGGGCGTGGCCGGGGACCAGCAGGCCGCGCTGTTCGGCCAGGCCTGCTTCGAGCCTGGCGCGGCCAAGTGCACGTACGGGACAGGGTCGTTCGTCCTGGTGAACACCGGCTCGTCGATCGTGCGATCTCACGCCGGCCTGCTGTCCACCGTGGCATGGCTGGAACCTTCCGGCGAGTTGACCTACGCTCTCGAAGGCTCGGTGTTCGTGACCGGCTCCGCTATCCAGTGGCTGCGCGACGGTCTGGGGTTGCTGGACAATGCCGGGCAGAGCGAGGCCCTAGCCCGATCGGTGCCGGACTCGGGCGGCGTGGTCTTCGTGCCGGCTCTGACCGGGCTCGGCGCGCCGGACTGGGATCCGTCAGCGCGGGGCGCCATTTTCGGCCTGACGCGCGGCACCACCAGGGCACACCTGATCCGGGCCGCGCTCGAGGCGATCGCCTTCGAGGTCCGCGACGTTGTGGACGTCATGACGGCGGAGGCCGCCGCCCGTGCCTCGTCCGGTGGCTCAGCCGACGCCTCGTCGGGCGGCCCGGGCAACGCCTCGTCGGGCGGCCCGGGCGGCGTCCCGGGTCACGCGGCGGGCGACGACCCAGCAGCTGGCGATT
>JASHUE010000231.1:0-3294 GCA_030040195.1 Streptosporangiaceae bacterium
TGCTGCGTTCCTCGAAGTCGGCTCATCCTGAGCAGGCAGCCGTCATCCTGCGGCAGGCGTTGGCGCTCTGGCGGGGCGAGGTGCTGTCGGGTCTGGCGGCGGAGGCGTTCGCGGCCGAGGTCGCCCGGCTGGAGGAGCTGCGCCTGGCCGCACTCGAGCGGTTGATGGAAGCGGAGCTAACCCTTGGCCGGCATCGGGAAATCGTGGCCGACCTAGAGTCGGCGGCGGCAGCGCAGCCGCTGCGGGAGCGGCTGCAGGGCCAGCTCATGCTCGCCTTGTACCGCAGCGGCCGGCAGGCCGACGCGCTAGGGGTGTATCAGAGGACCCGGGCCGTGCTGGCCGAGGAGCTTGGCATCGATCCCAGCCGCCAGCTGCAGGACCTGCAACTCGCCATCCTGAACCAGGTGCCGCACCTCGCGGCACCCGAGGCGGCGGGCGCTCAGCGGCCGGTTGTCCACGCCGGGGTCACGCTAACGTTCCTGTTCTCTGAGTTCGAGCCTGCCGGCCGCTCGCCTGCGGTCGCGGTGGCCCGGCAGGAGAGCATCGTCCAAGCTGGCTTAGACGCCTACGGCGGACGCGAGGTGAGCATCTCGGGTGAGGGCTTGCTCGCCGTGTTCGACTCGCCGAACGCCTGCGTATCGGCCGTACTCAAGATGCAGCCGGAACTCATCGCCCTCACCGGGCAACCAGTCGGTCCAGCCGGGGCCCGGATGGGGATTCACGTCGGCGAAGTGCAGCTCGAAGCGAGCGGCACGGCCGGGCCAAGCGCCGACCGAGCGGCGAGGATCGCGGCGGTGGCTTATGCCGGGCAGGTGCTGGTGTCTGCGGCAGCAGCCGGGCTGCTAGTCGACCGGTTGCCGCCCGGCACCGAGCTGCGCGACCTGGGCGAGCACCGGCTGGCCGACCTCGGCCGCCCCGAACGGCTGTACCAGCTCGACGCAGACGGCCTGCCATCTCAGTTCCCGCCGCTGCTGTCGCTGGGCAGCCCGGCACTGCCGAACAATCTGCCGGTGCAGGCCAGCAGCTTCATTGGCCGGGCAGCCGAGCTGGCAGAGGTGAAGGACCTGGTCGACCGGTCCCGGCTGGTCACCTTGACCGGGCCCGGCGGCAGCGGCAAGACCCGCCTCGCGCTGCAGGCCGCCGCGGACATGCTCGACGGCACCGGCTCCGGCGTCTGGCTGGCCGACCTGTCCGCCCTGTCCGACCCGGAACTGGTGCCGGCCACAGTCGCCGAGGTGATCGGCGCGGGCGTCCGGCCCGGCCAGCCAGCGCTGGAGTCGCTGCTGGCCGCCATCGCCCATAAGTACATGCTGGTCGTGCTGGACAACTGCGAGCATCTCATCGACGCGTGCGCGAAGCTGGCTGACGCGCTGCTGCGGCACTGCCCCCGGCTGCACCTGCTGGCCACCAGCCGGGAGCCTCTGCTGCTGGATGGCGAGCACGTGTACCGGGTCCCGCCGCTGTCGCTGCCGTCGGCCGAAGCCAACCTGGAAGACGTCGAGGCCGTACTGGCAGCCGACGCCGTCCGGCTATTCGCCGACCGCGCCCGCGCGCACCGCTCCGGCTTCACCGTCGACACCGCCTCGGTCCTGACCGTCGTGTCAGTATGCGCTCACCTGGATGGCATACCGCTGGCGATCGAACTGGCCGCTGCCCGGCTGCGCTCGATGTCGATAGCCGACATCGAGGCCCGGCTGGGTGATCGGTTCGCGCTGCTGACCGGCGGCAGCCGTACCGCCCTGGCCCGGCAGCAGACGCTGCGGGCGGCGATCGACTGGTCGTATGAGTCGCTCAACCCGCGGGACCGGGCCGTACTTGACCGGCTGTCGGTGTTCGCCGGCGGCTTCGACCTGCCCCTGGCCGAGGCAGTCTGCGGCAGCGAGGCGGCCGGCCGCGATGAGGTACTGGACGCGGTCGGGTCGCTGGTCGACAAGAGCCTGGTGCAGGCCGACCCCGCACCCGGCGGCGGGGTCCGGTACCGGCTGCTGGAGACCATCTGGCAGTACGCGGCCGGCAAGCTGACCGCCACGCCGACTGAGGCGGCCGCGGCGCGTGCCACCCACGCTGCCGCCCTGCTCGACCTCGCCGAGACCGCGGAAGCCAACTTGGGCACCTCAGGCGAGCGGGACTGGCATGCACGGCTGGAGACCGAGGCCGACAACATACGGCTTGCCGCTGCGCACCTGCGCGCCACACCAGGACGGGTCAGTCAGCAGCTGCGCCTCGCAGTAGCCCTGAGCAGGCTCTGGGTACCCATGGGCCGAGGGGTTGAAGTACGCGAACTGATCGACGAAGGCCTGGCCCGCGCGGACCAGGGGGTGTCCCTCGGTCTTCAGGCGCGGGCGCTGCGGGCTGCATCGCACGTCTGCCATCAATGGGGACCAACGAGTTCGGTCCGCGGCTACGCCGAGCGCGGCCTGCCCCTCGCCCGGCAGATCGGCGACCTGGCACTCGAATCCGCCCTTCTCGGTGAACTTGCCTGGGCCGACTACACAGAAGGCGACTACGAACGCGCCGCCCGCGTTGCCGACGAGGCGGTGGCCGCGGCCCGGCACAGCGGCCAGCCAGAGCAGATCGTGCAGTCACTGGCGTGGCGCGGCGCCATGAAGTCGTCTTTCGACCCGGACGCTGCGCGGGCCGACCTCAGCGAGGCCATCGCGCACCTGCGGGCAATGGGCAGAGGCGCCAGACTGGCCGGGACGCTGGACTCCCTCGGCGTGCTGGAACTGGAGAAGGGCAACCTGGACGCGGCACAGCCCCACCTAGAGGAAGCTGTGAGCATCTCTGATGCGCTCTCGCTGCCAACATTCCGCTGGAGCATCCGCACCAACCTCGGGCACTTGGCGATCATGCGCGCAGACCTCGGCAAGGCGTGTTCGGTCTGGATCGAAGCATTCGGGATCTGCGACGACGCCCCGGCGCTGCGCGAGGAGCCAGTGAACTACCTCGGCGCCGCCCTCTGCCTGACTGCGGCCGGTGACCATCAGCACGCCGCCGAGCTCTTCGGCACCGCCGACGCACTGCTCGCCGCCAATGACGAAGCGTGGGAGCCGCTGGAGACCAGGCTCCGCGACCAGTACCAGTCCCGGCTCCGCGACCAGATGGGAGCGCCCGCGTTCGACACCGCCTACGACTCGGGGCGGCGGCTCACGCCGGCGAAGGCGATGGAACTAGCGCGACACGAACTAGGCCGGCTGGCCCGCGCCGACGACGGCGATCCCGCGCCTTAGCAACAGCTCCGCAAACCGCGCCGGGACGCGGCTGAGATGACTCGGGACGGGCCAATGCAGCAGT
>JASHUE010000232.1:0-3539 GCA_030040195.1 Streptosporangiaceae bacterium
GACTCGCTCCGCGCCGGGGAGCCGCTGCGGCCCGGACAGGTCCAAGGCGGGGTCGGCGGCGAGGGCCTGCTCGTGCAGACTCTGCAGCTCCCGGCCAGGTTCGACGCCCAGCTCCTCGGTCAGGATCCGGCGCGCCGCCTGGTAGGCGGCCAGCGCCTCGGCCTGGCGGCCGTCGCGGTACAACGCGAGCATCAGCAGGGCGTGCAGGTGCTCGCGGAGCGGATGTGCGTCCACTAGTTGCCGCAGCTCGCCGGTCACCTCGGCGTGCTGACCCAGGTGCAGGTCGGCGTCGATGCGGGTCTCCCGGGCCTGCAGCCGCAGGTCCGCCAGCCGTGGCAGCTCCCGCACGGCCAGCAGGTCCGATTCCACATCGGCCAGCGGCTCGCCCCGCCAAAGCGCCAGCGCCGCGCGTGCCTGAGCAGCCGCGGTGTCCCACGAGCCGTCCCTGGCCGCCTGCCGCGCCGCGCCCAGCAGCACCTCAAACCGGGTCACGTCCAGCTCAACGGCCGCCACGCTGATCACATAGCCGGGCGGCTGCGTCCTGATCCGGGAACGGCCCTCGTCTCCTAATGCCTTCCGCAGCCGCAGCACGTAGTTCTGCACAGTCAGCCGCGCCGACGGCGGCGGCGCGGCCCCCCACAGCGTCTCGGCCAGCTCCTCCACCGCCACCACCCGGTTGGCGTTCAGCAGCAGCGCCGCCAGCACCGCCCGCTGCTTACCCGCCTGCACCGGCACCACCGCGTCACCGCGGGCCACCGCTAACGGTCCGAGCAGGCAGAACTCCATCCCCGTCACCACCTGTCGTGATGCCCCCGGTGCAGATCAAATGCTAACGCGATGCGAACGGCATGGGTAAGTCTCGGCATATAGCAGCACTTGCCAGACCCTGACATTCGTCAAACCGAGTCCCGCCAGCTGCTGCGCACCCCGGTCCAGGCACCGTACCTGGGCCTCTTACCCGGCAGACAGGAAAGGAAGGCAGATCGGTGCAAAAACGGATTACAGCCCTGCTGGCCGTGCCGGCTCTTGTCACCTTCGGGCTAGCAGCGGCAACATCGGCAAGCGCGAGCACGCTGCCAGCTTCGGTCAACGCCGCCCCCCACACGGTCAGGTCCGCTGCTGCGAACACGCTCGGCAGCCCGGCCGGTGAGCAGCACGCCGGCGATGACCTCACCCTCGAGTCCAGCGACCTGACACTCGCCTACGAAGGTCCGCTGTGCCTCCACAGCACTGACTGGTGCATCATTTACACCACTGAGGACACGCAAGCTACCCTCGCCGATGACATCGGGGTTAGCTTCGACTTCTATGACATCCGGACAGTCAGCGGAACTAACACCTTCACTGACGGGAGCGGATACAACAGCCTCTACGCAGGTGACGATGTCTACTGCCTTGAGGACAGCAACGACGACTTCCTGCACGCTGGTCAGGAGGCCGACGGCGACGTCATAGTGGAAGGGTGGACCGCCGGGGTGTGCACCGGCGTATGGGATGAGTGGGTCAAAGATGGAGACTGGTGGATCAACGTCGGCGAAACCGACTGGTACTACACCCAAGGCGAAACCCAGTACCCGTACTCCTCGGTTATCACATCGGGCTGTGACAATGACACGACCTGTCGTGTCTGGGTAGAAGAATCCACGCCCAGCGGTAACAACGACAATCAGTGGGTCATCTGACCAGTGGGTCATCTGACGACGAGGAGCCCCTTGGCCCATCAGCTCCGCGGGCCAGGGGGCTTCCGGCACCGGCTGCAGCTCCCGACGTTGCCGCCCGGCGTCAGGAGGGAGGCAACACCCCGCCCAGAGGCCGAGGCGGGTCGTCGTCGTAGAACAGCTAAGCCTCCTTGCCGCGAAAGCAGTGGTCTTGATTCATCCGCGTGACCGGGCGGGCGAACTCGCTTGGACCAGGGGCGTCGACCAAGCCTGACGGGCGCTCATGACCGCGAGCCGGGCGGCCCAAGCAAGCCACTCGCCCGTATCGATTCGCGTGACCGACCCGCGCGGAAATCGCGCCACGGTAACGATGACACGGCTGGGGGTTCGCGGGCGCCCCCGCCCCTGGCGACACAGCGCGGCTTTTGGCCAGTCGGCCCTGCCTAAGCGCGTGCTCTGGTCAAGATCGAAGTTCGGGCCATCGTTCAGGCCCGGCGCACCTTACCCAGGCGTCCGGACCGGCTACGACCCGTAGGTCGTCTTACGCCGGCGCCCGGCCTGCCTGGCCATTAACATCGTCCTCGCCAAGTAGCGAACGAGATGCTGTTCGGGGCATTCCTGTACCGCTATTTCATTGCACCTTTCTGCTTTTGCATCTCATGCTTTTCTGATTCCTCTTCCCATTTGCCGTACTCTCCATCCGTCATTTACTCTGAGCCCAGGGTGCAATTTACCAGTCGACATGGCAGACGCTGTCAGCAGATGACGCAAGCTCCAGTGGTCAGGTCACAGCGGCTCTGCGCGTTAGCTCCGGTGGAAATGGAGGCGCGCGCGGACGCTGCGCTCATCAGCGGGACAAGGGCGGGGGATCGGGAACAGATCCCTGGCATCCGCCGCCAGCAGGGGCATGAGCTCCTGAACGTGGGCTCTCCTAATGAAGAGGGAGACAGGGACTTTACCTGGGTAAACACGGTGAGATACCGTCTTCGTGTTCTCCGGCGGGTCGACGCCGGCCTGATGGAAGACCGGGCCGAGGCGCTCCGCCTCACCGAGGCGTCCCGCCACCTGGCCCTGATGGCTGACGGCGAGCTGCGGCGCAGGCACCCTGGCGCCAATCTCGAGCCGCTGCGGACGGCCGAGCCAGTTCCCGCGCCCGATGAGTTGCCCACCGTCACCGACGAGCAGGCAGCAGCTGATCACACGGCAGCTGCCGCAGCCCGGCGCGCGGCGGTCCGCGCAGCCATCGAGGAGCGGCAGAACGTTGGCATCCCAGCGCGAGTGGACGGTTCTTGCGATGTCCCGGTATGCATTGCCGCTCAGCGGCTACGACAACGCCAGCGTCTGGGGATACGACAACCAGGCCGCGACGTACTTCGCCCAGCTGTGGCGCAACGAGAGCGACAGCCGCAACGACCCTGACATCTGGCTCAGCGGATAGCGTCCCATCGGCTCCGCGCACAGGCTGGCCGTGATGATCGCCGCATCAACTGGGGCGCCGCCGGCAGATGTCGCCCGCGCGATGGCCGCAGCGAAGACCGCACCTGAGGCAGCGCAGCTCCTCGAGCTGGCGAACGCCCTTGTCTCCGCCGGGCATACCGCGGATGCCGCTGATTAGGCTGCTGACACCGCGCGCTCGCTCCCGGTCGCTAACCGTCCACGGGACTGGCCGATGTGCGCTCCCGTCAAGGCATCTTGCGACAATCGGTGCCGCGCCAACACGCCCCGCGCGGTAGCTAGTTCACGCGGAAACTAGCTACTGCATATTCAGGCTGAAGCAATCACAATTTTGCTGTGACTGTGGTTGTTGCTGGCCTGGCGGAGTGGCTGGTCGGGCTGCTCCGGGAGGCTGCCCGCAAGGGCCTGATTAGCCTGGTTTTCGGC
>JASHUE010000233.1:0-5467 GCA_030040195.1 Streptosporangiaceae bacterium
TCACCGGCGGCGACGCTCCGGCGGCGGACGGCCGGGGAACCGAGCCCGGCGAGCCCCTGGAGGCGACGGGCGGCCCCGACCCGGCCAGGCGCTGACCGGACGGCCGGTTGCGGCGAGCCCAGTTCCTGGGCTCGCACGCTGAGCGTGCGAGCCATCCGCCCGCCGGGTTGCGCTCACCCGGGCCGTCATTGGGCACACCCCTCCCCGCCCGGTTCCCGGCGGCCCGAGCGGGCGTCCGCCCAGGCGCGCAGCCAGCCATCGTGGAACCAGCGCCCGAACAACTGGCCGGCATAGACCACCCAGCCGACGCCGATAAGCCACGACTGCACGATCAAGACGGTGCCCAGCGCGCCGTAGCTGACGGCGTTCCTGACGATGAGCGGCTCGAAGACGAGACCGGAAAAGACTCGCAGGCCGGCCAGGCCCACCGTCGTGGCCACTGCGCCCGGCAGCGCCGCCAGGTAGCTCACCCGGCCGCCCACCAGGAAGCGGAGCCCCAGCCAAAAGAAGGCGATGCCGAGCCCGACCGCCACGGCCAGCCGACCTGCAGTCCCGGCGAGTGCCCCGTGGGTCAACGTGCCCGCCGTGGCCGAGGCGTAGATGTAGGCGATGAGGGCGGCCGACCACACCACCTGACGCCAGATCTTGTGCCATGGCCCGGCGGGAAGTCCCCAGATTCTCTCGAAACCGCCCTGAACGCTGCCAGCGAACGACACGCCCGCGACCGCCAGCACTAGCACACCGAACGCGCTCGACGTGCCGAGCACCCGGGCGGGCGCCGAAAACAGCCGTGTCACCGCGTCGGCCGAAGAGCCGGTCAGGCCCATGCCGTAGACCACCCACCCGGCCAGGCCGCGGTGCGGGGCAGGGCTGGTCGCTGCGACGACGATCAGCAGCGGGACCACGGTGAGTATGGCCAGGGCAGCGAACCCCAGAGCCCGGTGCATAAGTTCGAACTGCTTGACACTCCGGTGGAGGTCCTTGAGCTTCAGGTCGTGCAGGAGCCGCTCGGCGCTACGAAGCACCGTGCGGAAGATCCCCAGGCACCGGCTCAGCGCGACCTGCAGGTGGGAACGGCTGTCACGCCGCCGCATCGCTATCGCCTGGCTGGCCAGCGCCCTGGACCGCGACGGCCGCCGCTCCGGCAACGTGATCGTCGCGTCATCGCTGAGATCGGTCTCCTGGTGGTCAGGGATCGCGTAGATCGGCAGCGCAGCTTCTCGGAGGTAACTCCTACCGCTGCGGCCCCGGATGACGGAGTCGGTGAACCAATCGACCCCGGACTCGGCATCTCCCCGGTTCTGATTCAGTCGTCTCAGGACGAGCGAAGCGTTCCCGCTGCAGCGCCCGACGACACAAAAGGAGCCGTGGCTTTCGCCGGATGAACTCACGCCGCGGGCGTGGCCCAGCGGACTGCGGTGCGGCACAGCTCAAGCCGATACCTGGCCTGAAAGCCGTGAATCCGGCTATGGGTAAAAATGGAACCGAGATGCCGGTCGCGTCGTTCGTGGCGGTGCGCCGAAACGGGAGCGCGGAGCGGAGTGAGCCCGTTCAGGCGATGGTCAGGACGGCCTTGCCGATTACCTGCCCGGCTTCCACAGCGCGGTGCGCGTCGGCGGCCTTGTCCAGGGGGAATATGGCGCCGACGTTGACGCGCAGTTCACCGGCGTCAAAGGGCGCCGATACCTGGTCCAGGATCGCCCGCTGTCGCTCGCGATGCTGCGGCCAGCCGAACACTGAAGGCGCCGGCATCCAGGTGAAGGAGACTCGCAGGTTCCGGTCTTGCATGGCGCTGATCGCTTCGTCCTCCCACGGGCTCTCGACGTTGGAGACGAGGTCACCGTAGGGCCGTACGAGCCAGAAGCAGGAGGTGAAGGTCTTGCCGCCGACAGTGTCGTGGACGACATCGGCGCCATCCATGCCGGTCCAGGCGCGAAGTTTCTCGCCGACATCTTCGCGCGTGTAGTCGATGCAGAGTTCCGCGCCGAGCGATGACGCCAGCTCGGTCTTCGGGCCGGCCGGGACCGTGGTAGCGACCCGGGCTCCGGCCAGCCGGGCAATCTGCACGGACATGTGACCGACCCCGCCCGCGCCTGCCTGCACCAGCACGGATTGGCCGTCGCTGACCCTGGCCCGTCCCCGCAGTGCTTCCCAGGCAGTGATGGTCACCAGCGGCGCCGCGGCGGCCTGCACAAACGACAGCCGTTCGGGTTTGCGGGCCAGGTAACGCTCGTCAACGACCTTCACCTCCTGATAGGTGCCAGGCGTAGGCCCGAAGCCGCCGTCACAGAAATAGACCTCGTCGCCGGGCCGCACCCGCGACACCGCAGGGCCCGCGCTCTCGACCACCCCGGCGCCGTCCCAGCCCAGCACCGTAGGAAGCGACCCGCCGAGCGTCCCGCCTGAGCGCAGCTTGCAGTCGACCGGGTTGATTCCGGCCGCCTTCATCCGCACTTTCACGTCGTGCTCGCCGGTGATTTCTGGTTCCGGCAGCTCTGCGATCTTCAGGACGTCCGGCCCGCCGACTGCGGTCATGAGCACTGCGCGCACTTGCTTTACCTCCTGATGCCTGAGGTTGACTTGGCCTGCTGGGGCTGAGCCAGGCGGATAGCGCGGCCGGGTGCCGTCACGGTGGCAGCTTGCCCGCCAGCGCCCGGTCGAGATTGGTGGCGGCGCTGATCAGCGCCAGATGGGTGAATGCCTGCGGGAAGTTCCCCAGAGCCTCTCCGGACTGACCGATCTCTTCCGCGAACAGGCCTACGTGGTTGGCGTGGGTGAGCATCTTCTCGAATATGTACCGGCCCTCGGCGATGCGTCCCGCCCTGGTCAGTGCCTCCACGTACCAGAATGAGCACAAGTTGAACGTGCCCTCGCTGCCCTGCAGGCCATCCGAGCCATCGGGTTCGTACCGGCGGACCAGGCTGTCGCTGGCTAGCTCCTCGCCGACCCGGTCCAGGGTGGCGAGGAACCGCGGGTCGCTCGGACCGGCGAACTTGACGAGCGGCATGACTAGTACCGACGCGTCGAGAGTGGTGCCGCCGAGCTGCCCGACGTAGGCCCGGCGTTCCGGGCTCCAGCCTTGCCGCTGCACCGCGTGGTAGGCCGAGTCCGCCGCTTCGCGCCAGCGGGTGAACGGGCCGGGCAGTCCGCGCTGGCGCGTGATCCGCATCGCCCGCTCGAACGCTACCCACGTCATCAGGGCGGAGTACGTGTTCCTGCGCCGGCCGCCGCGGCTCTCCCATATCCCGTCGTCGGGCAGCCGCCAGTTCTTGTCCAGCCAGTCGAGCTGCCGGCCGAGTGCCTCCCACAGCTCGTATCCGATCGGCCGGCCGTACTTGTTGAACAAGTACACCGAGTCCATCAGCTCGCCGTAGATGTCCAGCTGCAGCTGGCCGCCCGCCGAGTTCCCCACCCGCACCGGCCGGGAGCCCTTGTAGCCCTCCAGGTGGTCGAGCGTCGACTCCGGTACCTCCGGGTTTCCGTCGATCGCGTACAGCACTTTCAGGCCGGTTCCGGCAGGCGCCTCTCGGCAGCGTGCCTCCAGCCATGTCATGAAGGCGCCCGCTTCCTCGGTGAAGCCCAGCCGCATCAGCCCGTACAACGTGAACGCGGCGTCCCTGATCCAGGTGTAGCGGTAGTCCCAGTTCCTGACGCCGCCTATGAATTCCGGCAACGACGTGGTCGGCGCGGCAATCAGGGCCCCGGTCGGCTGGTAGACCAGCAGCTTCAGCATCAGCGCGGACCGCTCTACCACCTCCCGGTACCGCCCCTGGTACTGGGAGTGGCGCAGCCAGTTGTGCCAGTGTGCCACCGTGTATTCCAGTAGCCGGTCGGCCTCCCCTTCAGCAGGCGGATCCGGCTGGCCATCCCACTCCAGCAGCAGGTCCAGCCTCTGCCCCGGCGCGAGGGTGACCACGGCTGTGGCGGCTGCGCCGGCCACCGAGAAGCTCTGGCCGGTACGCAGCACCAGCCCAGCCCGGGCTCCGGGCGAGGTGAACACCGCGCCACCGCGATCAAGCACCTGCACGGTGTGGTCCGCTCGGCCGAAGTCGAACGCAGGCCGGCAGGTCACCGTGAAGGTGACCTCTCCCCGTACCGCCTGCAGCCGGCGTACGAGCAGGTGGCCGGGACGCAACGGCGGCCCGCCCGGGTGGCGGGGAACCATGAAGTCGACCACCTCGCCGACCGAGTCGACCCCGAGGAACCTGGTGACCAGGATGTTCGTATCGGGCATGTACAGCTGCCTGGTCCGGATATGCGGGCACGACACCGCGAAGCTGCCACCCCGGTCTGCGTCAAGCAGGGACCCGAACACCGTCGGCGAGTCGAACCGTGGCAGGCAGCACCAGTCGATCGTTCCGTCCGTAGCCACCAGCGCCACCGTGTGCAAGTCGCCGATGACGGCATGATCCTCGATGGCCGGGTAACGATCAGCCACGGACTCCCCCCGGGATGCAGCGCTTCGCTGCTGCCGCTCACTTCGGCGCGAGCGCTTCGAACACGCACTTCGCGATACCCGTCGCTTCGACACTAACAGCCTGGAGCGGGAGCGAACTTGCCGCCGGGCCGGTTATGAGGCCTGGGCTTGCGCTCAGGCCGATCCACGACGACATGGAGTGGTATGCGGTGTTTGGCGGAGTCCGGGGCGAAGGCGGACCGGCCCGAGTGCTCACGTCGGTAGCGCTGCGGTCGCTAGCGCTGACCGAAGATTGCACTGCCGTGGACGGCGCGGCCGGCGTCTACCGGAGCCGGTGCGCGGCGAGCTCGTCGTAATACGGCTGGCACAGCGCGGCCAGCGGTTCCAGTTCGGGCGGCAGCCCGGCCTCCGCCGACTCGCGGTAGGGACCGAACCCGGTGGACCGCCACACGCTGTCGTACCAGTACCTGGCCCAGACCCCGTCGGCAGGCCGCGGCCCTGCGGGCCACGACAGCATGGCCGGATCGAACCGGATCCCGAGCGCGCCGCACAGCGCCTCCAGGGCAGCCCGCGGATCACGCAGGATGTCGGCCGAGTCAATGACCGGGCCGCCGAACGCGCGGAATATCTCCACCTGCTGCGCCAGGCCCAGATCTGCCAGCGTCGGCTGCGACCGCACTCGGGAGTAGGACGCCAGCAGCCGCCGGGGATCGCGGATCAGGAACGCGTGCGTGAGCCCCGCGAGCGCGCCCCGGTCGATCTCGGGCAGCAGGTGGTGGGTCATGTGCTTCTGGTAATACACCGACACGCCGGCCGGGAGTGCGCCGCCGGTGAGCCCGGCCAGGACCTCGCGCCAGTCGCCCGCCATGCTGGCGATGATTTCGTCCGCGCCGGGGTGTTCGATCCCGGTCGTGGCCAGGTAGTAGCCGTACAGCGGCTCGTCCACCACGATCGTGTCGGCCCGGTTCTCGAACGACCGCATCAGCGCGGTCGAGATCGTGCGCGGCCCGGACCACACCGCGATCCTGGTCACCTCGGCGGGCGCCGCGC
>JASHUE010000234.1:0-8655 GCA_030040195.1 Streptosporangiaceae bacterium
GTCGCGCTGAACAAGGCCGACATGGTCGACGACGAGGAGATCCTCGAGCTCGTCGAGCTCGAGGTGCGTGAGCTGCTCACCACCTACGAGTTCCCCGGCGACGACGTGCCGGTGGTGCGGGTATCCGCGCTGAAGGCGCTCGAAGGCGACGCCGAGTGGGGCGAGAAGGTCGCCGAGCTCATGGCAGCCTGCGACGACAACATCCCAGAGCCGACCCGTGACATCGAGAAGCCGTTCCTGATGCCGGTCGAGGACGTGTTCTCGATCACCGGCCGCGGCACCGTCGTGACCGGCCGGATCGAGCGCGGCGTCATCCACACCGGCGACGAGGTCGAGATCATCGGCATCAAGACGAAGTCGGCCAAGACCGTGGTCACCGGCGTGGAGATGTTCCACAAGATCCTGGACGAGGGCCAGGCCGGCGACAACGCGGGCCTGCTGCTGCGCGGTACCAAGCGCGAGGAGGTGGAGCGCGGCCAGGTCATCATCAAGCCGGGCACCAACACCCCGCACACCGAGTTCGAGGCGCAGGTTTACATCCTGTCCAAGGACGAGGGCGGCCGGCACACGCCGTTCTTCAACAACTACCGTCCTCAGTTCTACTTCCGCACCACCGACGTGACCGGCGTGGTGCACCTGCCGGAGGGCACCGAGATGGTGCTGCCCGGTGACAACACCGAGATGAAGATCGACCTGATCCAGCCGATCGCCATGGAGGAGGGCCTGAAGTTCGCCATCCGCGAGGGCGGCCGGACCGTGGGCGCTGGTCGGGTCACGAAGATCGTCAAGTAGTACGGCGGGCCCGGGGGAAACCCCGGGCCCGTTCCGCGCGGCGGTTCCGCAGGGACCGCAGCGCACGGCAGCGGACGCTCCCATTGGCGGCCGCGACGGCCGGCCAGAAGGGTCGGCCCGAGCGGACGCCAGTGGGGGATCCCGGGGTCATCCCCGGGGCCAACACAGAAGAGTAAGGACAACGAAGCCAAATGGCGGGACAGAAAATCCGCATCCGGCTCAAGGCCTATGACCACGAGGTCATCGACAGCTGGGCGCGGAAGATTGTCGACACGGTGATACGCACCGGCGCTAAGGTCGCCGGTCCCGTGCCGCTGCCGACCGAGAAGAACGTGTACTGCGTCATCCGCTCGCCGCACAAGTACAAGGACTCGCGCGAGCACTTTGAGATGCGGACGCACAAGCGCCTGATCGACATCATCGACCCCACGCCGAGGACCGTCGACTCGCTGATGCGGCTTGACGTGCCGGCGGGCGTCGACATCGAGATCAAGCTGTAGCCGGACGCCCAGTGGTTTGGCAAGCACCGAAGAGAAAGCACTGAGATGAGCGAGCAGATCCCCGCCGGGGGATCCCAGGGGGCCTCCCCCTTGGGCAGGAAGGGCGTGCTGGGCACCAAGCTCGGCATGACCCAGGTCTTCGCCGACGACGGCAGGATGGTCCCCGTCACCGTCGTCGCCGCCGGGCCTTGTGTCGTGACCGCGGTGCGGACGCCCGACGCCGACGGCTACTCGGCCGTCCAGCTGGGCTACGGCGAGATCGACCCGCGCAAGGTGACGAGGCCGGTTGCGGGTCATTTCGCCAAGGCCGGCGTGACGCCGCGCCGGTACCTGGTCGAGGTGCGCACCGCCAACGCGACTGACTACACGCTGGGCCAGGAAGTCACCGCCGAGGCGTTCACCGCAGGTGAGCTCATCGACGTGACCGCCACCAGCAAGGGCAAGGGCACGGCCGGCGTCGTCAAGCGGCACGGCTTCAAGGGCCTGAGCTCCTCGCACGGCACCAAGCGCAAGCACCGCGCTCCGGGCTCCATCGGCGGCTGTGCCTACCCTGGCCGCGTCTTCAAGGGCGTGCGGATGGCCGGCCGCATGGGCGGCGAGCGGACCACCGCTGCCAACCTGACCCTGCACGGCGTGGACGCCGAGCGCGGGCTGCTGCTCATCAAGGGCGCGGTCCCCGGCCCGGCCGGCGGGCTGGTGCTCGTCCGTAACGCCGTCAAGTCCCCAGCAGTGAGTGAGGCGAAATGAGCCCGGCGAAGTCCAGCTCCACGGCCAGGTCGAAGGCTGGCTCGGGAACGGCTGTCGTGCTGCCGCCGGAGATCTTCGACGCGAAGGTCAACGTGCCGCTGATCCACCAGGTCGTGGTGGCTCAGGAGGCGGCGGCCCGGCAGGGCACGCACTCGACCAAGACCCGCGGCGAAGTCCGCGGCGGCGGCAGGAAGCCGTACCGTCAGAAGGGCACGGGCCGGGCCAGGCAGGGCTCGGTCCGCGCGCCGCAGTACGCGGGCGGCGGCGCGGTGCACGGCCCGCAGCCGCGCTCCTACGAGCAGCGGACGCCCAAGAAGATGAAGGCCGCCGCGCTGCGCGGCGCCCTGTCCGACCGGGCCAGGCATGGGCGTGTGCATGTGGTGGACAGCCTGATCGATACGGACACGCCGAAGACCCAGATCGCGATGGCCGCGCTGGCCGCGGTGACCCAGGCACCCGACACCGCCCAGGTGCTCGTGGTGATCACCGAGGGCGACGAGCTGACCCGGCTCAGCCTGCGCAACGCGCCGAGCGTGCACCTGCTCCCTGCGGGGCAGCTCAACACCAGGGACGTGCTGCTGAGCGACTTCGTCGTCTTCACGCAGGAAGCACTCGACAGCTTCGTCGCCCGGATGCGCGGTGAATCCGTTCATACCGCGGTTAAGGGCGGGAACGAGGCGGGTCCCGGCGCGGCCACGGAGGTCAGCGAGCCGTCGTCCGAGGCTGTCGAGGAGCCGGGTGAGGCGCAGCCCGCGCCGGCGAAGCCGAGGGCATCCAGGGCCAAGGCTAAGCAGGAGGATGACCAGCAGTGAACAGGACCGTCAACCCGCGGGACATCCTGCTGCGCCCGGTGATCTCGGAGAAGAGCCTCAGGCTCGCCGATGACGGCAAGTACACCTTCATCGTCAAGCCGGGCACCCACAAGACCCAGATCCGCCAGGCAGTCGAGCACACCTTCAACGTGAAGGTGACCGCGGTCAACACGATCAACCGGCCGGGCAAGCGCCGCCGGACGCGGTTCGGCTGGGGCAAACGGCCCGATACCAAGCGGGCCATCGTCAGCCTCGCCCCCGGCGACCGGATTGAACACTTCGGCGGACCGGTCAGCTAGCCGGCGATCACTAGGAGCTTTAAGCAGATGGCTATCAGAAAGTACAAGCCGACTACCCCCGGCCGACGGGGCGCGAGTGGCTCTGACTTCTCCGATGTCACGCGCACTGAGCCGGAGAAGTCTCTGGTGCGTCCGCTGCACAGCCATGGCGGCAGGAACGTGCACGGGAAGATCACCTCTCGGCACCAGGGCGGCGGCCACAAGCGGGCCTACCGGCTCGTCGACTTCCGGCGCAACGACAAGGACGGCGTCCCGGCCAAGGTCGCGCACATCGAGTACGACCCGAACCGAACGGCGCGGATCGCCTTGCTGCACTATGCGGACGGCGAGAAGCGCTACATCATCGCGCCGGTCGGGCTCCAGCAGGGCGACCGGGTGGAGAACGGCCCGGCCGCTGACATTAAGACCGGCAACTGCCTGCCGCTGCGCAACATCCCGACCGGCACGATGGTGCACGCGATCGAGATGCGGCCGGGCGGCGGAGCGAAGATCGCCAGGTCGGCCGGCTCTGGCGTGCAGCTGCTTGCCCGCGAGGGCAACCGGGCGACGCTGCGCATGCCGTCGGGCGAGATCCGGATGGTGGACGCGGCCTGCCGCGCGACCATCGGCGAGGTCGGCAACGCCGAGCAGGGCAACATCAAGCTCGGCAAGGCCGGCCGCAGGCGGTGGCAGGGCAAGCGCCCCAGTGTCCGCGGCGTGGCGATGAACCCGGTCGACCATCCGATGGGCGGCGGCGAGGGCAAGACCTCGGGCGGCCGGCACCCCGTCAGCCCGTGGGGCAAGCCCGAGGGCCGGACCCGCGCTGCGCACAAGCCCAGCGACAAGATGATCACCCGCCGGCGCGGCAAGAAGAAGCGGTAGGAGCACAGAGCGATGCCTCGTAGCCTGAAGAAAGGCCCCTTCGTGGACGACCACCTGATGAAGAAGGTGGACGGCCAGAACGACAGGGGCACCAAGAACGTCATCAAGACGTGGTCGCGCCGCTCGATGATCGTCCCCGCGATGCTCGGCCACACGATTGCCGTGCACGACGGCCGCAAGCACGTGCCGGTGTTCATCACCGAGGCGATGGTCGGCCACAAGCTCGGCGAGTTTGCGCCTACCCGCACGTTCCGCAGCCACGTCAGGGACGACCGGCGTAGCCGGCGATAGTCCCGCACGACACGAGACTCCAAGACGAGAAGAGCGACACTGAGATGGAAGCAAGGGCTAAGGCGCGCTTCGTGCGCATCACGCCGCGCAAGGCCCGCCGCGTGGTGGACCTCATCCGCGGCATGCCCGCCGACCAGGCGCAAGCGACGCTGAAGTTCGCGCCCCAGTCAGCGAGCGACCCGGTCGGCAAGGTGCTGGACAGCGCCATCGCCAACGCCGGGCAGAGCGGCCGCGGCGATGCCAGCTCGCTCGTGGTGAGCCGGGCCTGGGTAGACGAGGGCCCGACGCTCAAGCGATTCCGGCCGCGGGCCCAGGGCCGCGGCTACCGCATCGAGAAGCGAACCAGCCACATCACGGTCATCGTCTCTGACCGGGAAGAAGGGACCCGCTAGTGGGGCAGAAAGTGAACCCGCACGGGTTCCGGCTGGGCATCACCACCGACTTCAAGAGCCGCTGGTATGCCAACAAGCTGTACAAGGACTACGTCGCCGAAGACGTCGCCATCCGCAGGCTGCTGCAGCGCGGCATGGAGCGGGCCGGCATCTCCAAGGTCGAGATCGAGCGGACCATGGACCGGGTGCGGGTCGACATTCACACTGCCAGGCCGGGGATCGTGATCGGGCGCCGTGGCGCGGAGGCCGACCGCATCCGCGGCGACCTGGAGAAGCTGACCGGCAAGCAGGTGCAGCTGAACATCCTCGAGGTGAAGAACCCCGAGGTGGACGCGCAGCTGGTAGCCCAGGGCGTGGCCGAGCAGCTGTCGAGCCGGGTCTCGTTCCGCCGGGCCATGCGCAAGGCCATGCAGACGGCCATGAAGAGCGGCGCCAAGGGCATCCGGGTGCAGTGCTCCGGCCGCCTCGGCGGCGCGGAGATGTCGCGCTCGGAGTTCTACCGCGAGGGCCGGGTACCGCTGCACACACTGCGCGCGGACATCGATTTCGGCTTCTACGAGGCGCGGACCACGTTCGGCCGGATCGGCGTGAAGGTGTGGATCTATCGCGGCGAGGCCCCGGCAACGAGGGCCGAGCGCGAGGCGGCCCAGGCAGCGATGCGGGCCGGGCAGCGGCCGGGCGGAGACCGGCGCGAGAGTGGCCGGGACCGTCCGCCACGCGGCCAGCAGCGGCGGCGGCCAGGCTCTCCGGACGGGACCGACCGGACGGCCGGCCGGGATGAAGCCGCGGAACCATCGGCGGCGGCCGCCGAGCCGACGGCGACGTCAGGCGAGGAGGGCTGAGTCATGCTGATCCCGCGGCGGACCAAGCACCGCAAGCAGCATCGCCCGGATCGCTCAGGAGCGGCCAAGGGCGGTACCAGGGTGGCGTTCGGCGAGTACGGCATCCAGGCGATCGAGCACTCGTACGTGACCAACCGGCAGATTGAGGCCGCGCGTATCGCCATGACCCGGCACATCCGGCGTGGCGGCAAGGTGTGGATCACGATTTACCCCGACCGTCCGCTGACCAAGAAGCCTGCCGAGACCCGGATGGGCTCGGGCAAGGGCGCGCCCGAGTGGTGGGTGGCCAACGTCAAGCCGGGGCGGGTCATGTTCGAGCTGTCGGGCGTGCCCGAGCCGGTCGCCAGGGAGGCGCTACGTCGCGCCATGCACAAGCTGCCGATGAAGTGCAAGTTCGTCAAGCGAGAGGTCGGTGAGGCGTGATGGCGAAGGGATTGGCAGCCGCTGACCTGCGGACGTCGACCGAGGAAGAGCTTGAGCTCAAGCTCGCCGAGGCCAAGATCGAGCTCTTCAACCTCCGCTTCCAGGCGGCTACCGGCCAGCTGGAGAGCCACGGGCGATTGCGCGCCGTCCGCAAGGAGATCGCGCGCATCTACACGGTCAAGCGCGAGCGGGAACTCGGCATCGTGGTCTTCGAGGACGAGCAGCAAGAGGAGGCAGCCGATGAGTGAGGCGAGCACCGGCGAGAGCACCGGGCTCTCCCGCGCCTACCGCAAGGTCCGCGAGGGCCTGGTGGTGAGCGACAAGATGGATAAGACGGTTGTCGTCCAGGTTGAGGACCGGGTCAAGCACCCCAAGTACGGCAAGGTCATCCGCCGGACCAAGAAATACAAGGCACACGATGGGGAGAACGCCTGCGGCGTCGGCGATCGGGTGCTGCTGATGGAGACCCGCCCGCTGTCGGCGACCAAGCGCTGGCGCGTGGCGGAGATCCTCGAGAAGGCCAAGTAAGTAGTCACCGTCGCACTTCCCTGAGCCACCCGGGCGCAGAGGCAGGCGCGTGAGAAGCAGGAGTTGACGTGATCCAGCAGGAGTCGCGGCTCAAGGTCGCCGACAACACCGGAGCCAAGGAGATCTTGTGCATCCGCGTGCTCGGCGGCTCAAGCAGGCGATACGCGGGCATCGGCGACATCATCGTCGCGACCGTCAAGGATGCCCTCCCCGGCGCCGGGGTGAAGAAGGGCGACGTCGTCAAGGCCGTCGTGGTGCGCACCCGCAAGGAGCGGCGCCGCGGCGACGGCTCCTACATCCGCTTCGACGAGAACGCGGCCGTGCTGATCAGGGATGGCGGCGACCCGCGTGGCACCCGCATTTTCGGCCCGGTCGGCCGGGAACTGCGGGAGAAGCGATTTATGCGGATCATCTCGCTGGCTCCGGAGGTGCTGTGATGTCCAGCCCGAAGAAGAAGGCCAGGATGAAGGTCAAGAAGGGCGACAAGGTCGTCGTGATCGCGGGCAAGGACATCGGCCGCGAGGGGACGGTCATTGCCGCCCACCCGGACAAGCAGCAGGTGCTGGTCCAGGGCGTCAACATGATCAAGAAGAACACCAAGGTCAACTACCAGGGCGGGAAGGGCGGCCGCAGTTACAAGGAAGGCGGCATCGTCCATCAGGAGGCCCTGATACACGTCAGCAACGTCGCGCTGGTCGACCCGGACACCAAGAAGCCGGCCAGGGCCGGCTACCGGACCGAGCAGGGCAAGGACGGCGAGGACGCCACGAAGGCCACGAAGAAGGTCCGGTTCTCCCGGGCTAGCGGTAAGGAAATCTGATGGCTGCCACCAAGACTCAGGATGCCGCGCCGCAGGCTAGGGGGCGCGGTAACGGCGCTGCCTCGGCCGGCACGGATCAGGCGGCAGGAGTCGAGCGGATGCCGCCCAGGCTCAAGGAGAGGTACCGGGCCGAGATCGCGGCGGCGCTGCGCGAGGAGTTCGCCTACCCGAACGTCATGCAGGTGCCGACCATCACCAAGATCGTCGTGAACATGGGCGTAGGCGAGGCCGCCCGCGATGCCAAGCTGATCGACGGCGCCATTAAGGACCTGGCGATCATCACCGGTCAAAAGCCGGCAGTGGCCAGGGCCCGCAAGTCGATCGCGCAGTTCAAGCTGCGCGAGGGCATGCCGATCGGGGCGCACGTCACGCTGCGCGGCGACCGGATGTGGGAGTTTCTCGACCGGCTGCTGTCGCTCGCGCTGCCCCGCATCCGTGACTTTCGCGGGCTGTCCGACCGGCAGTTCGACGGCCGCGGCAACTACACCTTCGGCCTGACCGAGCAGCTGATGTTCCACGAGATCAACCCCGATCAGGTGGACCGGCAGCGCGGCATGGACGTCACCGTCGTCACGTCCGCAACCAACGACGAAGAGGGTCGCTCGCTGTTGCGGCGGCTCGGGTTTCCATTCAGGGAGAACTAAGCAGTGGCGAAGAAGAGCCTGATCGCCAAGGCCAAGCGCAAGCCGAAGTACGAAGTGCGCGCCTACACCAGGTGCTCGCGCTGCGGCAGGCCGCGCGCCGTGTACCGCAGGTTCGGCCTGTGCCGGATCTGCTTCCGGACCCTGGCGCACCGCGGTGAGCTGCCTGGCATCACCAAGTCCAGCTGGTAACAGAAGAAAAGACCGACCTGGGCGCCGCAGGCGCCCACCGACCACGCCGCAGGTCCCCGAGATCGTGAGGTCTCGGGGAAACCGCGGCGAGGAGGGCCACCAGGCCATGACCATGACCGACCCGGTCGCAGACATGCTGACCCGTCTGCGCAACGCCAACTCGGCCTACCACGACACCGTGAGCATGCCGCACTCCAAGATCAAGGCGCACATCGCCGAGATCCTGCTGCAGGAGGGCTACATCGCCAGCTGGAAAGTCGAGGATGCCGAGGTTGGAAAAAACCTCGTGATCGCGCTGAAATTCGGGCCGACCAGGGAGCGCTCGATCGCGGGGCTGAAGCGCGTGTCCAAGCCCGGCCTCCGGGTGTACGCGCGCAAGGACAACCTCCCGCGCGTGCTCGGCGGACTCGGCGTGGCGATCATCTCGACGTCGTCCGGCCTGATGACTGACAAGCAGGCGAAGAAGAAGGGCGTAGGCGGGGAAGTCCTCGCTTACGTCTGGTAGGGAGCCAGCT
>JASHUE010000235.1:0-4775 GCA_030040195.1 Streptosporangiaceae bacterium
TCCCGCCGGAACGGCACCCCCAGCCGGGTGCTCAGCCACGCGGCGAGCAGATCGGCGCTGGGGTTCTGTTCCTCAGCGATCACCACGCCGCCGAGGATCTCCCGGTTCAGCTGATCGAGGGTCGCGGCCAGTAGTGACCGCCACGGCGTCGCCCTGGTCCAGCTGAGGTCGGTGTCGCCGGGCTTGTAGCCCGCCGCCAGCTTGCTCAGCGCCTGCGCTGGCGCCCGTGCCCCGGCCGCATCGGTCACCCGGCGCTGCGCCAGCGCGCCCAGCGGCTCGCTCGACGGCACGGCCGGGAGCAGGCCGTGCCACCAGGTGACGACCGGCGTGTCCGGCACCAGCAGTGGCATGATCACCGAGTCGGCGTGCTCGCTCATGGGCCCGTACAGGCGCAGCAGGACGGTCTGGCCGGGTATGCCGTCGCCCGTCCTGATCTCAGCGTCGAGCCGTGACGGCGCCCGAGCCTCGCGGGCGATCACGGCCAGCACACGACACGGATGCTCGCGCCCGGCCTGACTGGCCGCGCGGACCGCGTCATGCTGGCCCGACTCGTCGGTCATGATGATCAGGTTCAGCACCATGCCGGTGGCGGGCCCGCCGCTTTGATCCCGCAGCCGGGTCAGAGCAGCCCGGATGTCCGACGTCGTGGTGTCGGTCAGGTCGGTCAGCATGTCACGCGTTCCCTCTGGCTACAGCCGTCGCCATGCCCGGCCATCGATCTCGAGCATCCGGTCGGCGCTGGCCGGCCCGCTCGTGCCTGCCGGGTACTGCTGCGGCCGGCCGTAGCTGGCCCAGTAGTCCTCGATCGGATCCAGGATCTTCCACGACAACTCGACCTCTTCCTGCCGCGGGAACAGCGGCGGGTCCCCGATGAGGACGTCGAGCAGCAGCCGCTCGTAGGCTTCCGGACTGGACTCCGTGAACGACTCGCCGTAGGCGAAATCCATGTTGACGTCCCGCACCTCCATCGCCGATCCGGGCACCTTGGACCCGAACCTGACCGTGATGCCCTCGTCCGGCTGGATCCTGATGACGACGGCATTCTGGCCGAGTTCCGCGGTGTCGGTCTTGGCGAACGGCAGGTGCGGGGCGCGCTGGAAAATGACCGCGATCTCGGTCATGCGAGTCGGCAGCCGCTTGCCCGTGCGCAGGTAGAACGGCACGCCGGCCCAGCGCCGGTTGTCGATGGTCAGCCGGATGGCGGCATATGTCTCGGTCACCGAGCTGGCCGGGATGCCGTCCTCCTGCAGGAAGCCCCGCACCTCGATGCCGCCCTGCCAGCCGGCGGCGTACTGGCCGCGCGCGGTCCCGATCGCGGGGTCTTCGGGGATCTGCACGGCGGCCAGCACCTTTTCTTTCTCCGCTCGCAGCGACTCGGCCGCGAATGACAGGGGCTCCTCCATCGCGGTGAGGGCCAGCAGCTGAAGCAGGTGGTTCTGGATGACGTCCCTGGCCGCGCCGATGCCGTCGTAGTAGCCCGCCCGCCCGCCGATGCCGATGTCCTCGGCCATGGTGATCTGAACGTGGTCGACGTAGCTACGGTTCCAGATGGGCTCGAACAGGGTGTTGGCAAACCGCATCGCCAGCAGGTTCTGGACCGTCTCCTTGCCCAGGTAATGATCGATCCGGAACACGGCGGACGGCGGGAAGACCGCGTCGAGCATCGCGTTGAGTTCGCGCGCGCTGGCCAGGTCGTGCCCGAACGGCTTCTCGATCACGACCCGGCGCCACGGCTGCTGGCCGTCGTCCCCGGACTCGGGCGGGGTAGAGAGGCCGGCCCGCTTGAGCTGCTGGAGAATGACGGGAAAGGCATTAGGCGGAACGGACAGGTAGAAGGCGTAATTGCCGCCCGTGCCGCGCTCGGCGTCCAGCTGCTTCAAGGTTGCGGCCAGGGTGTCGAATGCGTCGTCGTCGGCAAACTCGCCCGGCACGAACCGGATCCCCTCGACCAGCTGGTTCCACACCTCCTCGCGGAAGGGGGTGCGGGCATGGGTCTTGACCGCGTCGTGGGTGATCCGGGCAAAGTCCTCGTCCGCCCACTGCCTGCGGGCAAAGCCGACGAGCGAGAAACCGGGCGGCAGCAGCCCGCGGTTGGCCAGGTCATAGATGGCAGGCAGCAACTTCTTAGTGGCCAGGTCGCCGGTGACTCCGAAGAGCACGAGCACACACGGGCCCGCCAGGCGCGGAATCCGCCGGTCCCGCGGATCGCGCAGCGGATTATGCATCATGCCGTGCGTCCGCCCGCGGCTGCCTTTGCCATCTCGGTCTTGATGGTGTCCAGGAGTTCATTCCACGAGACGGCGAACTTCTCGACACCCTGATCCTCGAGGACCTTGACGACATCGTCGTAGGAGATGCCGAGGGCCTCCAGCTGCTCGAACACCTTGCGGGACTTGTCGTAGGTGCCGGAGATCGCGTTGCCGTGCAGCACGCCGTGCGCCTGCGTTGCGTGCAGCGTCGCTTCCGGCATTGTGTTGACGGTGTCCGGGGCGGCGAGCTCGGTCACGTACATGGTGTCGGCGAAGGACGGGTCCTTGACGCTGGTCGAGGCCCATAGCGGCCGCTGCAGCTTGGCCCCCCTCGCGTGCAGCGCGGCCCAGCGCGGGGAGCTCTCGCCGAACTTCTGCCCGAACAGCTCGTAGGCGAGCCGGGCGTTGGCCAGCGCCGCCTTGCCCCGCAGCTCCTGTGCCTCCGGGGTGCCGATCTTGTCGAGCCGCTCGTCCACCTCGGTGTCGACCCGGCTGACGAAGAACGACGCCACCGATGCGATCGCCCCGATGTCGCGTCCCGATGCCTTCTCCAGGCCGGCCATGTACGCGTCGATGACCTCGCTGTAGCGCTTCAGCGAGAAGATCAGCGTGACGTTGATGCTGATGCCCTCGGACAGGCACTGCGTGATGGCCGGCAGTCCCTCCCTGGTGGCAGGGATCTTGATGAACAGGTTCGGCCGGTCCACCATCCACCACAGCGCCCGCGCCTCGGCGATGGTCTTGTCGGTTTCCCTGGCCAGCCGCGGGTCTACCTCGAGCGACACCCGGCCGTTGAGGCCGCCGCTCTTGTCATACTCCGGCCGCAGCACATCGCAGGCCCAGCGGATGTCGTAGGACGTGATGTCCCTGGCCGCCTCATCGACGCTCACGCCCCGGATGCCCAGGTCGGCGACCTGCTCGTTGTAGGCAGTTCCGGAGGACAGGGCCTTGGCGAAGATGGTCGGGTTGGAGGTAACGCCGCTGACGTGCATGTCCCTGACCAGGCCCGCGAGGTTGCCGGTAGTCAGCCGTTCCCTGCTGATGTCATCGAGCCAGATGGCCACGCCCATGTCGGCTAGCTGGCCCAGCGTGTCTTCGGAAGTCATGACGATCGCGCTCCTCGCGTTAACTCGCGGACTGGACGCTCGCCAGGCTGTCCCGCGCGGCGGCGGCGACTCGCTCGGCGGTTATCCCGAATTCGTCGTACAGCACCTTGTAATCGGCCGAAGCGCCGAAGTGTTCCAGGCTGACGATCCCGCCCGCGTCGCCGACGAAAGCGCGCCAGCCGAGCCCGATGCCGGCCTCGACGCTCACCCGGGCGCGGACCGCGGCCGGCAGCACCTGCTCCCGGTACGCATCGTCCTGCTCGGCGAACCACTCAACGCAGGGCATCGAGACCACCCTGGTCGGAATGTCGTCAGCCTGCAACTGATCGCGCGCCGCCAACGCGAGCTGGACTTCGCTGCCGGTGGCGATGAGAATGACCCGCGCAGGCCCGCCGGCCGCCTCGGCCAGTACGTAGCCGCCGCGCGCGGTGCCTTCCGCGCTGCCAAGCCCGCCGCCGGCCGACCGGTCGAAGACGGGGATGTTCTGCCTGGTCAGGCATAGCGCCGCGGGCTGGTGGAGCCGCTGGAGGATCGTCCGCCAGGCGACCGTCGTCTCGTTGGCGTCGCCGGGGCGCACCACGTCCAGGCCGGGGATCGCCCGCAGCGCCCACAGGTGCTCGACCGGCTGGTGGGTCGGACCGTCCTCACCGAGCCCGATCGAGTCGTGCGTCCAGACGTAGGTCACCGGCAGCCGCATCAGGGCCGCGAGCCGTACCGACCCGCGCATGTAGTCGCTGAAGACCAGGAACGTTCCGCCGTACGGACGGGTCAGCCCGTGCAGCGCGATGCCGTTGCAGATGCCGCCCATCCCGTGCTCGCGGATGCCGAAGTGCAGCGTGCGGCCGTAGGGGTTGCCGGGGTACATGTGCGTCTGGTGTATCTCGGGGATGAACGACGGCTCGCCGTCCATCGTCGTGTCGTTGCTGCCCGCCAGGTCAGCCGAGCCACCCCACAGTTCGGGCAGCACCGGCGCGAGTGCCTTCAGCACCTGGCCCGAGGCCTTCCGGGTGGCGACGCCCTTGGCGTCCGGCGGGAACTCCGGCAGCACGCTGGTCCATCCGTCCGGCAGCTCGCATGCGGCAAGGCGATCTAGAAGCGCCCGGCGCTCGGGCTGGGCCGCGGCCCACGCGGCGAAGAGATCGTCCCAGGCCGCGTGCGCCTGCTTGCCGCGGTCGGCCACCTGCCGCGCGTGCGCCACCGCATCATCCTCGGCCGGGAAGGAGACCGCCGGGTCGAAGCCCAGGATCTGCTTGGTCTTGGCGACCTCGTCGGCACCGAGAGCCGAACCATGGGCAGCGCCGGTGTTCTGCTTGTCCGGGGCCGGCCAGGCGATGATCGTCCTCAGCGCGATCAGCGAGGGCTGTGTCGTGTTGGCCCTGGCCGTGAGCAGCGCGTCGTAGAGCGCCTGCACGTCCTCGTG
>JASHUE010000236.1:0-7533 GCA_030040195.1 Streptosporangiaceae bacterium
GGCCTGGGCGGCGACATCGCGCTCGGGGCAGTTGCTCAGCCAGTGCGGGCGGCGACCGCGCGCTGGGCTGAGTCGATGATCGCCTCGAGTTGCGCAGCGTGCGCACCGCGCCAGTAGACCCGGCCGCAGCCCTGGCACCGGGCGAACTCCTCGTAGGTGCGGCGGGTACCCGGCTCCAGCTGGGCCTCGACGTCTGACTTGCGTGCTGGTGAGAGCAGCGCGTTGCAGGCCACGCACCTAGTCCACGGGGCCAGCGGCGGAGCGAACCGGTCCAGCACATCCGCGAACTGGGCCTGCGGCTCCTCGCCGCGCACGTAAGCCCCCAGCCACAGGCTGCGGCGTCGCAGCAGGCCGCGATCTTGGGTCAGGAGGACTCGGTGCGTGGCATTGGCCTGCTCGATCAGGGCGTCGTCGTCGGCATCGGCACCGTAGGCCGCGTCCACGCCGACGAGGCGGAGCCTGCGCGCCACGGTCCCGAGGTGCACGTCGAGGATGAAGGCGGCCTCGTCCAGATGCTGCGGACGCTCGACCGGCCTGACCCGCGCCTGGTCTCCCCCCACCGGGCGGTAGCCGGGAGTGACGATCTCGCCGTTGACCTCCAGTGAGCCGACTTCGGTCAGCGGCACTCCGAGCGACTCGACCATGTGCCCGAGCGACGAAACGCCGTCGCATGCCACTTCCACCGGCTCGCTCCGGCGACCGGCCCTGAGGAAGAAGGCAAGCTCAGGCGCGACGATGACCTTGAGCCCGGCATTGCCCATCTCCCCAGCATTCATGGCGAGGCCGACGGCTCATGCGCCGGGCCAGGATCACGCCTTCCTAGCCGCCGCTGCCGTAGGGGCGCGTCAGGATCTCGAGCAGATGGCCGTCCGGGTCCTCGAAATACAGCCCGCGGCCACCGTCGCGGTCGTTGACTTCGCCCGCCCGCCTACGGCCGGGATCCGCCCAGTACGTCAGTTGCTGGTCGCGGATGCGGGCGAATGCGGCGTCGAAGTCTTCCTCGCCGACGAGGAAGGCGTAGTGCTGGGACGTGATGTCCCCACTGGTCTGCGAGAAGTCCAGGGAGACGTCGTTGTCCGCCTGTACCACCAGAAAGTGCCCGAACGGCGTCGGGGCGGGCAGGCCGAGGATTCCGGCCAGGAATGCGGCCGACCGCTGCTGGTCCCGGCACGACACGATGGTGTGGTTCAGTTGCACGCTCACCCTACGATTCTGCCGCCGAATCGGGTTGGCGGACACGGGCGATGCCGTATGACCATGTGGCCGGTGACTGGCGGCTGGCGGAACTGCAGCGCAAGTACGGCAACCAGGTGAAAGTCAATTTATCGACAAAGTCACGTTGCGGAGTCCATGTCAGGCTCATCGGCGCTGGATTGGCCCTCGGAAACGGCAGCACCCCGCGGAGAGCCAACTGGCGTTGTCACCGCGACTTATCACGATCGGACGGTCTCGGGAGGTTGACACCGGGCCTCTAATCCGCGCGATGATGTCGGAAACATGGGTGGTTTGCGCGGTAATGGTTATGAAACGGCCAGGAATGAGAAAGCTGCTCGTTGTCACCATGCCGGGGTTCCCGGCGGGGCAGGCCAGGGTTCCTGGCATCGGGCAAGGGCTCCCCGGAGGGCCTGGGTCCCCGGCGGGGCGATTGGGCCCGCCCCGCGGGACCTGCGGCTGGCTAGACAAATCGAGTATCGCGGACCCTGACGCTGCACCGAGCAACGATGACGCGGGCGCGGAGCTGCTGTGATCGTCGTCGTCTCCCTGAACCCCGCCCTTGACGTCACTCACCACGTCGACGGCGTCGACTGGGCCGGCGTGAACCGGCCAACTCAGGTTCGCTCCGCACCCGGAGGCAAGGGGCTCAACGTCGCCAGGACGCTGCGTGCCCGCGGTGCCGAGGTCTTGCTTCTCGGCCTGGCTGGCGGCATCACCGGCTTGGCCATCCGGTCGCGACTGCGTTCTTCAGGCGTGGCCGCGATGATTACCGAGATCGAGGCCGACACGCGGCGGACGTTCGCAGTTGTCGACACCCGGCGGGGTGAGGTCGCGATGTTCAACGAGCCGGGGCCGGAGGTCGCGCCGGGCGAGTACAGCCGGTTCCTGGCCGCCTACAAGGAGGCCCTCACCGCGTGCACGACCGTAGTACTGTCCGGCAGCCTCCCCCGCGGGCTCGACGACGATACCTACGCCGGACTGATCAAGATCGCGGCCAGCGCGGGCGTCCCGGCGATCCTGGACACCTCGGGCGACGCGCTCCTGCATGGCCTGCCGGGCCGGCCCGCGATCGTCAAGCCGAACCTGGCCGAACTCGCCCAGGTAGTCGGCCGCGTAGACGGCTGGTCCAGCCCGCCCGACCAGTCCGCCGTCCTCGAGTCGGCGGCCGAGCTCAGGAATCGCGGTGCGGAGGCGGTCGTCGTGTCGATGGCGGCCGACGGCCTGCTGGCCGTAACCAGGGCAGGCACCTGGCACGCAGCCGCGGTTCCCGTCGCCGGGAACCCGACAGGCGCCGGGGACGCCGTCGTCGCCGCACTCGCGCAGGGGGTCACGCACGGCTGGAGTTGGCCGCAACGGCTCACGGAAGCTGCGGCGCTGGGATCCGCGGCCGCCGCCGCGCCGGCGGCCGGCGAGTTCCTGCATGACGATCTCGCCCGGGCTCGGGAGGGAGTCCAGGTGACAGACCTGGAGCACGCCTGATGCCCCTAGTTCCGATAGAAAGGATCATTGCCGCCGCCCGGGATGTGAACCAGGGAGCCGGGGCATTTAACGTCATCGGCATCGAGCACGCCGAGGCGATCATCGCGGGCGCGGAGGCCGCCGACAGCCCGGTCATCCTGCAACTCAGCGAGAACGCCATCGGCTACCATGGCGCGCTGGAACCGATCGGCCGGGCCATGCTGGCGATTGCCGGCGCGGCAGCGGTGCCGGTCGCGCTGCACCTGGACCACGCCACGAGCCCGGAGCTGCTGAGGTCGGCCGCGGGGATTGGGTTCGGGTCGGTCATGTATGACGCCTCCACGCTGGCGTATGCGGACAACGTCCAGGCGACCGCCGCGGTCGCGGCATGGTGCCACGAGCGCGACATCTGGATCGAGGCCGAGCTCGGCCAGGTGGGCGGCAAGGACGGCGTGCATGCCCCCGGCGCCAGGACACGCCCGGACGAGGCAGCCGCGTTCGTGGCCGCGACCGGGGTAGACGCGCTGGCGGTCGCGGTCGGAAGCTCGCATGCGATGCTTACCAGGGACGCCGTGCTTGACCTTGAGCTGATCGCGAGGCTCCGGTCGGCCGTCCCGGTGCCGCTGGTGCTTCATGGTTCCTCCGGTGTGCCCGACGCCATGCTGGCCGCCGCCGTCCGGGCCGGCCTTACCAAGATCAACATAGCCACCCAGCTCAACAAGGTGTTCACCGCGGCGGTCCGGGTTCGGCTCGCCGATGATCCGGCCGTCGTAGACCCGCGCCGCTACCTGCAGGCCGGGCGAGCGGCCGTCGCCGCCGAGGTGACGCGCCTGCTCGCAGTCCTGGAGGGAGGGTTGCCCGGTGAGCCGGTACCACCGCTGGCATCTGCTTCTTGAGCTACTGAGGCAGCCCGACCCTGGCATGCGGGCGATGACGGCGTGAGCCAGGCTGCTGCCGTGCCTCGAGCTGGCCTCGATCTGCTCATCGTGGGCGACTGCAACCCGGACGTCATTGTGGTCGGTAGCGACGTCACGCCCGCGTTCGGGCAGCAAGAGAAGCTGGTCGACGGGGTTTCGCTCGTGATCGGCGGGTCCGCCTCGATCATGGCCGTGGCGGCGGCCCGGCTCGGGTTGCGGGTAGGGCTGGCGGCCGCCGTGGGCGCCGATGCCGCCGGCGAGTTCATGCTGGCCAGACTGGCCGCCGAGGACGTGGATACCTCAGCTATGGTCATCCGGTCTGACCTCGCGACGGGAATGACGGTGGTGCTCTCGTGCTCGCGCGGCGGCGACCGGGCCATCCTCACTGCCGTCGGCACGATGCCGACGCTGACGGCCGCCGACGTGCGGCCTGCCCTGGTTGCCTTGGCTGGTGCACCGAGGCATCTGCACGTGAGCTCGTACTTCCTGCTTGAGCAGTCGCTCGGGCCAGGTCTGGCGGACCTGTTCGCGGCGGCGCGATCCGGCGGCACCACCACGTCGCTGGACACGAACTGGGATCCGGCGCAGCGCTGGGGTGACGAGCGGCTGCGCGCCGTGCTGGCTGAAACCGACGTGCTGATGCCGAACGAGACCGAGGCGCTGCACCTCAGCGGCAAGGACGCGGTCGGCGATGCGGTGCGGTGGCTCGCCGCGGCCGGGCCGCGCGTGGTGGTGAAGCTGGGCAGTCAGGGCGCGGTGGCCGCCGATGGCGACTCGTGGCACCAGGCGGGGCAGCCGGCCGCTCTCGGGGGTGAGTTTGTCGATGCGATCGGCGCGGGCGACTGCTTCAACGCGGGGGTGATCGCCGGGTTGCTCGGCGGCCTGGACTTGGCGGCCGCGACGGCCGTGGGCTGCGCCGTTGGTTCCGCCTCGACCCGAGCCGCCGGAGGCACCGGCGCTCGCACCGACATCGCATCCGCGCTGGCCCTCGCCCGTTCCGTGCCGGTCAGTCCTGTCCCGGTCGGGAGTCCTCTCGCCGGGTTCCGGTAGGCAGTCCAGGCCCCAGTGGATCCGCGTGCGCTGACGTCCGGTCTTTACTCTCGGCCGCGCTGCCATTGCGGCTTGCGCTTTTCCAGGAAGGCGTGCATCCCTTCCCGCGCATCCGGCAGCTGGCTGGTGGCGGCCATGACCTCAACCGCGTAGGCGTAGGCCTTCGGCTGGTCCAGGTCTATCTGCGCGTAGAGCGCCTGCTTGCCGATGCCCTTGCTCTGCGCCGAGCCGCGCGTCACTCGCTCGAGCAGGTCAGCGGTAGCGGTGTCCAGCTGCTCGGCCGGGACTACGCGGTTGACGAGCCCCCAGTCGAGTGCGGTCCTGGCGTCGATGACGTCGCCCGACAGGGCCATTTCCGCTGCCCGCTTGCGTCCTATGTTCCTGGCGATCGCCACCATCGGCGTGTGGCAGAACCAGCCGCCCTTCCCGCCCGGTGCGGCGAAGCCGGCGCTCTCGCTGGCGACCGCCAGGTCCGCCGACGCCACCAGCTGACAGCCTGCCGCCGTCGCCAGGCCGTGCACTCGCGCCACGACCGGCTGCGGCACCTGCTGGATCAGCGTCATCAGGTCGGTGCAGGTGGCCAGCAGAGACCGGACTGCCGCCAGGTCAGCGTCGGCGACGTCGGCGAAATCATGCCCGGCGCTGAACACCGGGCCGTTGCCGGCCAGCACGATGCCGAGCGCGTCGCTCTCGCCGGCGGCGGCGAAGGCCGAGATCAGCTCGCGCATGTGCTGGAGCGACAGCGCATTCCGGCGCTGCGGCCGGTTCATCGTGATCGTGGTGAAGTCGCCCGACCGCTCTACCAGCACGTGCTCGAAGTCCACGGTGCCCTCCTCGTTCCTTTAGCAGCCTACGTCGGCCTTGCCGCCACACCGAGCTGAGCTCATCCGCGGGCCGGGTGCCGTGCCCTCGGCACGGCGCCTTTGATCGTCGATGGTGATCAGTTAGTCTCAATGAGATTCATTGCCAGATGTCGGTAAACGCCCTTTACAGGGCAGTGCTAGTGGGAGCCCAGGGCCTGGTCATGCATCTGCGATTGTGGCCGTCAGTCCCGTTAGCGGTGCTGGCTCTGCTCGCCATTCCGGCAACCGCCGACGCGAGCATCGGGGTCGGCATACAAGCGGGGCCGGTGCTTCTTTCAGGCGCCGCGCACCCAGGTGGCAGTTACGCGCTCACTCCCGTGTACGTCGTCAACACCGGGACGCAGCCAGAAACGATCGCCCTGCGGGTTGAACGCATCTCGCCGGGACGCGGGATGACCGTTCCCGCATCCTGGATTCGCGCTCCAGGACCCGCGGTGACTCTCTCGCACAATCAGTCAGCGCGCGTTCCGCTGGAGCTTGCCGTCCCCGATACGGCCAGGCCCGGCCAGTATTTCAGCGATGTCGTGGCACGAGGTTCCGCCGGCATTGCGGCGGGCGGCGCTGATCTCGCGGTGGCCGCGGCCACGGACCTGGAGTTCAGGGTGGCGCCGGGCCAGGTATCCGGGTCGTGGCTCAGCCTTCCCGGCTGGCTGCTCCCGGGCGTGGCCGGCCTGCTGGTACTGGCCGTCGCGGCCTTCGTCATTCGTGGCTCTGGCTTGCGAGTTCGCCTCGAGCGCGGACCGGCAAGCACATCAGCTGAGGGGCAGTGATGGCGACAGTATCGCGTGCCTGGAGGTGGGCACTTCCGTTGCTGGCCGCCGGAGCCGCCGGTCTGGCGGGCTGCGGGTACAGTTCACCGCCTTCGGGTGCGGGCCAGTCCGCGAGCGTCAACCTGTCGCTCAGCACTGTGCCGACAGTCCGGTCGGTGACGGTCTCGCCGGCTACGGCCAGCTTCAGTGGCTGCACCGGGGGGAAGGCGCTGGCCAACACCCAGTCGACTCCCACCAAACTCGGGTTTCCTAATGGGCGGTGCTGGGTCGGCGCGCTGGGCGGCACCTTCCCGATCACGATCACCAACACTGGCATCGCCTCCAACATCGATGTCAACGGCGCGAGTGCCGTGCCGTCTGATGACATCACCGAATGGAGCCTGTGCAATATCGGCGACAACCCGGCCGCGCCCTGCACCGGCCGCAGTAACGACCTGCCCGGCACGGATCAGTATTTGGTGCAGAATTTCGGCCCGTACGGGGAGAATAGCTCCGGACTCACGGATGACCCGCAGTGCGACCACGAGTTCGACTCCAATGGGCACTGCTGGGCCATGCAGGGCGCGTTTCAGACCGAGGGCATCGAGCTCACCGGCCCACTTCAGAGCACGGACAATTCGACCAAGTGGACTGTCACGATTACCTGGACGCCCGTGCCCTAGAAGCGGACATCCGGCAGCGGGCGGCCCGGCCGAGGATTCGGCCCGCGTCCGGGCTGGGTAGGTTCTGGCGGAAACGACAACGGGCTGGTCAGCCCGGTGGGACTGGGCGGGGGCGGTAACTTGTCCGATCTGGCTGCCGTGGTGACGGCGCTAGCCGCCGCCCTGCTGTTCGGGATAGCGTCCGTCGCTGATCAGCGCAGCACCAAGCGCGTGCGGCGCCGGAAGGCGCTGTCACCCCGGATATTCCTCGACCTTGCCCGCCAGCCGCTCTGGCTGGCCTCGATCGGCGGTACCGTGGCCGGCTTCGCCCTGCAGGTCGTGGCGCTGAGATTCGGACCCCTTGCCGTGGTAGAGCCGCTGCTGATCTGTGACCTGATCTTCGCGGTCCTCATCGCCTCCTATACCCGCGAAATCTGGGACTCGGTGCTGCTCGGTGGCGTCATCGCCGCGGCTGCGGGCGTGGCCGCCTTCCTGATCATTGCCTCGCCGACGAGCGGCCAGTCCAGCGTCGGCTTCGTCGTCGTGCTGCCGCTGGGCGCCGCGTTCGCGGCGGCCGTCGCGGGCTGCGTGGCGGTCGCGCGGCGCAGCTCGCGCCTGC
>JASHUE010000237.1:0-4563 GCA_030040195.1 Streptosporangiaceae bacterium
ACCGTGTCATGGTGCCTCTCCTTGTGCGTCCTGCATTAGCCCCGGAAGACATCAGTTGCTGCGGATGTAGACGGGGGTGCCGGGAACGATCATGGTGTGAAAGAACTGGGCAATGTCCATGGGGATGCGGACGCAGCCGTGCGATACCGGCTGCAATGGCACGTCCGTATCACCGTGTATCGCGTATGCGTGATCGATGAAGAAGACCGGGTTGTACATCTGGCCGAGCGGAACCGTGACCCAGCCCGGCATGAACGCGGTCGTCAGGAAGTCCCCCACCGGAGTGATCGCGTAGCTGCAGCCTCCGCCCGGCGAGCAGAAGTAGTAGCCGCCACCAGTCGAGACGTGACTGATCAGCGCAACCTGGCCCGCGCGGTAGAGAACCAGAACCTCATCGGCCAGGTTGACTTCAATGCGCAGGCTTCCGCCGTTCGGGACCAGCACCGCCGGGGGCCGTGGGTCCGCCAGCGCCTGACGAGTGGCCGCATTCACCTCCCCGGACGGGCTGATGCCCTGGGTCTCCTGGAATGCCCACACGGCCTCGATTGTGTCGGCGCCGAACTGGCCGTCGACCGGACCCGGGTAGTACGTCAGTGTCGCCAGCCGCAGTTGCAGCTGCCTGACGTCCGGTCCGCTCATCCCCAGGGCAAGGGTCGGGCCAGTACGCGGCCACGCCGGGGACGCCGGCGCGGATGCAGACGGCGAAGGCGATGGCTGCAGGGACGGTGAGCGCGATGCCGGGGCCTGCGCCTGCGGCGTCCGCGGAGCCGGCTGCGAAGAAACGCCGACCGATCCGCAAGCTGCGCCCAAGGCTGTGATGATCGCGAGCAACACCAGTGCCGATCTCAGCGGGCGATGCATTGTGACCTCCGCGCGGCCTTCAGGCGCCGGGCCCTGGGCTCCGCTTTCAGCCTCGTCGCGAGTCACGTCGCCGGGCAGAGTCGAAGGTCGCGACTCGGCCGCCGAAGGACCTGGAGAGCCGAGGGGACGACAGGACCTTTGCCACTTGGAGGTAACCGCAAAGCGGCTCAGACTGATCACCATGAGGGCGGCGGTCGGCACGGAGCACCTCTGCACCGTTCGGGTAGCTGCCTGGGCTCCTAGCCGGTGGCGGCATGAAATGAATTGGCAGGTGTGATGCACATCATCGGCACGTTCGTGCTACTTCTGTGGCTGATCCTCGGAGCCGTCGCCGCTGGCCAGCGCGACGACTACACCCACCCGCCCACGAACTGCAGCCAGGTGGGCACTGTTGCGGTGACGATCCTCGCGGGCCCGCTGAATTACCTGGGCATCAATCCGAAGATCTCCTGCCACCTTCCCCAGCCCAGCAAGTAAGGCGATGGCCAACGCCTCTGGGTAGAAGCGAAAGCCCGCGGCACGCTCACAGCCATGGCGCGGCGCGCAGTTGGAGGCGATCCGTTTGAGCGGACCTGCGGTGGGGACAGAGGGTCCCGCGGTGGCCTGCCGCAGGATCGGAAGAGTAAACCGTGTCATTGCGCGGAGTAGCGCCGCGGTAGTGGCCGTCGCCGTCTTGCTGACGGTCACGGGTTGCCTGACGCCGCTGACGTCACAGCCGCCCTTGACGCCGGTTCCCACCCCGCCAAGGCCTCTGGTCGGCGTCTTCGAGCCGGATGCGCCGGAAAGCTGGTCACAGATGGCGGAGTTCACGAACGCGACTGACGTCAAGCCCAGGATCGCCCTGTACTACTCGCTGTGGAATGATCCGTTCAGTACGTCATTCGCGCAGGCCGCCTGGGACCACGACGCATATGTGCTGGTCCAGCTTGACCCGAACGACGTGACCCTGGCTTCGATCGCCGACGGCGGCTCAGACGCCTACCTGCGCTCCTACGCTGCGGCCGTCGTCGCATTCGGCCATCCGGTGATCTTGTCGTTCGGGCATGAGATGAATGGCACCTGGTACTCCTGGGGCTATGGTCACGCGTCGCCGGCAACGTTCGTCGCCGCCTGGCGGCACGTCGTCCGGGTCTTCCGTGCCGCCGGGGCGGCCAATGTCACCTGGCTGTGGACCGTCAATTCCATCGCAGGGGCGTCGAGCTCGCTGAGCCTGTGGTGGCCAGGCGCTTCGTGGGTTGACTGGACTGGCGTCGACGGTTACTACGTCCGGGCCACGGATACCTTCGGCTCGCTGTTCGGCTCGACCATCGCGGATATCCGGACGTTCAGCAACGCGCCTGTGCTGATCGCCGAGACTGCCGTGGGCACCACCCCGGACCGGGAGAGCCAGATCGACGCGCTGTTCGCGGGCGTCCGCGCGGAGCACCTTGCCGGGCTGGTCTGGTTCGACGAGGCGCAGCATGCCGGCCTGTACCACCAGGACTGGCGTCTGGAAGATGATCCGTCCGCCCTCGATGCGTTCAGGGCGGCCGCAGCCGCCCTTTCCGGAGGGTGAGAGGTCTTCATGCTTGAGGCACTGGTCATTGCCGGGTTGGTCGCCGCGCCGCTCGGCTCCGCCGCTCTCTTCCTGCCGGGCCGACGTCATGAGCGGACAGGCGTCTGGGCCGGCATATGGCGGGTCGTCCTGGTCGTCATCGGGTCTGCCCTGTTCGCCGCCGCGGCGGCCGGCGTGCTGTACCTGCTGAGAGCGACCGAAGCCAACCTCGTCATCGGTTCAGCCGGGGTGGCACTGGCCGGCCTGCTCTGGCTCCCGGTCACGAGGAGCTGGTCTCCGCGGGCGCACCTGTGCTGGGCGTCGTCTACCTACCTCTTCGTGGTCTACCTGGTCTATGCGCTTGAGTGGACCTTCGCCAGCCACCTCGGCACGGCCAGCACCATCGGCGGGGTGCTGCTCTGGTGCCTCGAGCTAGTCGCCGCACTGATGTGCTGCGCTTACCTATGGGAACTGTGCGACGCGCTCGGAACCGCCCACTGGCACCGGAGGCGCGCGCCTCTTGACCCGCGCCGGCGGGTGCGCACCGAAGTGCTGCGGGCGGTGGTGCCGAGGCCCGACAATGCTCCGCCCCTGGTCAGCGTTCACGTCCCGGCGCACAACGAGCCGCCGGCCATGGTCATCGATACACTCCGCGCGCTGCTGCGTCTCGACTACCCTCGCGTGCAGATCGTCGTCATCGACGACAACACCGACGATGAGTGGCTGTGGCGCCCGGTGGAGTCGTGGTGTCACCGGCACGGTGTCACGTTTAAGCACCTGGAGAACTGGCCGGGTTATAAATCGGGCGCGCTGAACTACGCGTTGCAGCACCTCACGGATTCGGACGCCGAGCTCATCGGCGTCGTCGACTCTGACTACCAGGTTGCGCCGGAATGGCTGCGCCGCTGCGTACCGCTCTTCGCCGACCCATGGATCGGGTTCGTCCAGGCCCCGCAGGACTACCGGGACTGGCATCACGCCCGCTATTACCGACGGCTCTATTACTCCTACAAGTACTTCTTCGCCGTTTCCCAGCCCTCAAGGAACGAACGCGACGGTGCGATCTTCGCCGGGACCATGGGCTTGATCAGGAGAGTCGCGCTGGACGAGCTGGGCGGCTGGGATGAGTGGTGCATCACCGAAGACGCGGAGATGTCGCTCCGACTGCTCCGCGCGGGCTGGTCCGGCATGCACGTCGACGAGTCCGGCGGCCGCGGGATCATGCCGCTGACGTTCGAGGCGCTCAAGGGCCAGCGATACCGCTGGTGCTTCGGCGGCATCCAACTGCTGCGCATGCACTGGAAATCTCTTCTCCCCGGCCCGGAGACGAGGAAGAACCACCTGTCGCCCGGGCAGCGCTGGTCGTACCTCTGCGGCGCGCTCCAGTGGTACGGCGACCTGCTTGGGCTGCTGTTCCTGATCTTCCTGCTGGCCGGCGCGGCGAATCTCACGACTGGCGGCGGCCAGCTGTTCCGCAAGCTTACGGTCTTCCTTGTCGCCGCCGTCCCTGTGCTGGTCCTGCTCGGGCTGGTCAGGGCGATGGCGCTGCTGCGCCGCAGCACCGGCGCGTCCTGGCGGGATGCGATCGGCGCGTTTTTCATCTGGCAGTCCACTTCGCTCGTGGTCGCTCGCGCTTCGCTCGTCGCCTTGTTCGCGAGGAAGGCCGCCTTTCTGCGCACCCCGAAGACCAGCGAGCGGACTAGCTGGTGGAATGCTCTGCGTGCCAACTGGGCCGAGACGATCCTGGCGCTCTTCGGCGCGGCCGGGATCGCAGGAGCACTCACCAAGACGAACACGCTGAGCGGCCCGTTGCTGGCTGGCCTGCTGCTCGTGCCCACGCTCGGCATGGCCGCCGCGCCGTTCAACAGCTGGGCGGCTCGCCGTGCCGCGCTCCCGGGCTGGCTCCGCGAGCGTCGCAACACCGAGTACCGACGCGAGCGCCGTGCTTTCGCTGCGGGCGTGTCGGCTAGCGCGGCGATCGTCGTCGCCGTGCTGGCGGCGGCAGCGATCGCGCTGATGCTCACCGGCCGGCACGTCACCGGTCCCAGCCTCGTCCGGCCGGTCCAGTCGCCGGCCTCGACAACGTCCCCCTCCGCCACCCCGTCGCCGACGCCAACCCCGACCCCGACCCCGACCCCGACCACCACCCCGACCCCCACCACGACGCC
>JASHUE010000238.1:0-4095 GCA_030040195.1 Streptosporangiaceae bacterium
ATGTGCTCGTTCTGCAGGTCGCAGTGCAGCCCGAGGCCCTTGCTCGCCAGGTGTTCCCTGATCACCGCCATGCCCAGGTTGGTGCCGTCGCGACCGCCGTATTTTTTGGGGAACGAGTAGCGGTAGTGGCCGGCCTCGTCCGCCCGCCGGCGCGCTTCGGCCAATAGCTCCTCCCACTGCCGGTTCGGCAGGCCGCCACGATCCCAGTCGGTTCTCGCGTCCTCGCGGCGGTGGTCGAAGAAGCGGATGTTGTCATCGCGCTGTTCCAGCGGCCGTATCTCCCGCTCAATGAATTCATCAAGCTCGGACAGGTAGCGAACAAGGTCGCCGGGGATGTCGAAGTCCATGTTCGCTGCCTACCATGCCCGTTCCCGCCCGCACTAGGTCAGCACGGCCCCGGGTCGATACCGGACGAGGTCAAACCAGCACTAGAGCAATCGCCTACTCGCGAGTAATGTCATTAGTTACCGCCGTTAACTCCGGGGAGGGCACCGTGAGCACGTACGACCACTACACCACGCCCGTCGAGCCAGGGACCTGGGACATTCCGGCGGCCGGGGCGGTCAGGTTCAACTGGGAGTACGACAACGGCAGGACCCGCCTGCTCGACCTGTACCAGCGCGGCAAGGACAAGCAGTGGGACGCGAGCAAGCGGATCGACTGGTCGATCCCCGTCAATCCCTGCAACGTCATGGATCAGGACGAGAGCCTCAACCCGATCTACGGGTCGGCGCAGTGGGAGAAGCTCAACCAAGCCGAGCGGGACGAGCTCGGCCACCACCTGTCGGCGTGGCTGTTCAGCCAGTTCCTGCACGGCGAGCAGGGAGCCCTCACCGTGGCCGCGCGGATCGTGGAGTCGGTGCCGGACATGGATTCCAAGTTCTACGCCGCGACCCAGGCGATGGACGAGGCCAGGCACGTGGAGCTGTACTCCAGGTTCATGCGGGACAAGATCGGGCTGTATTACCCGGTCAACCCGGACCTGGCCAAGCTGCTGGCCGACGCGCTGTCCGACTCGCGCTGGGACATGCCCTACCTCGGCATGCAGGTGCTGATCGAGGGCCTGGCGCTGGCCGCGTTCGGCGTGCACCGTGACCTGTCCAACAACGACCTGGTTACCCAGCTGCTCGCCTACGTGATGCAGGACGAGGCCCGGCATGTCGCCTTCGGGCGGCTGGCGCTGCGGGACTACTACAAGGAGCTAACGGCCGCCGAGCGGGCCGATCGGGAGGACTTCGTCGTCGAAGGCTGCTACCTCATGCGCAACCGGTTCACCGGCCGCGAGGTGTGGGAGCGGATGGGCTTCGACGTTGAGGAGTGCATCGCGTTTACCGATCAGTCTCCGGTGCAGCAGGCGTTCAGGACGCTGCTGTTCTCCCGGATCGTGCCGTGTGTCCGCGATATCGGCCTGTGGGGCCCGAAGGTCCAGCACGCCTTCACCGACCTCGGGGTGATCGAGGCCGCCGACACCGACCTCGAGCTGCTGATGCGCGGCGACGAGGAACTGGCCGAGAAGATCGACGAGCAGAAGTACGCGGCCGAGGTGGCGGCGCGCACGTCCGAGGTCGACGAGGCGATCGCGTTCGCCGGCGGGACGTGACACCCGGCCGACCCGGCAGGTGACGGGCCCGCGGCCCGCCGGGGCTAGGAGCCCGGCTGCTCGCAGAGCTGGGCACCGCCGGCGATCAGCGCCCGTAGTCCCTCGGCGAACTGCTGAGGACCAGTCATCGAGGCAAGCCAGGAGGTCTCAGGATCCTCCGGCTGCGGGTAGTCGGCCAGCCAGCGCGCCCGCGACGCCTCCAGCGCGGCGAACCCCAGCGTGTAGGTGTGCACGGCCAGGTAGACCCTGCGCGCATCGGACTCGTCCAGTCCGCCGGCACGCAAGACGTCGAGCATCGCGGCCAGCCGGGCCATCGCGGCCGGCGATGTCACCGGGTGAGACAAGAACACGCGCAAGGCGGCAGGCTGCTCGACCAGGAACCGCCGCAGCCGGTCCGCTGCCTCCGTGACCCACGCCCACGTGTCGGTGACCGGCGCCGTCGGCCGCCACGACTGCGCCAGCAGCCGGTCGACGACCTCGCCGAGCAGGTCCTCCTTGTCCCGCACGTGCCGGTACAAGGTCATCGGGGCGACGCCGAGCTGGGCGGCCAGGCTCCTGATCGTCAGCTGCTCGTATCGCCCGGCAGCGACCTCATCGGTGGCGGCCCCGACGAGATTCTCGCGCGTGATCGTTCCCCACTTGGCCCGTGGCCGGGCGGGGCCGGGCGAGCCCGATGATTCCTGCATGCCTGCCGGCCCCCACCCCTGTGTAGCCGCCACGGCCGGCGGTGTCGGCTGCACCGCTGCCTTTCAGGCGCATGTTATGAGATTCCGGGCCAAGAGCGCCGGCAAAGTGGACAATCGCCGCCGCCGGACCGGCGCCGCGTAAAGCTCCAGGCCGGCGGGTGCGGGCCCGTCGGCCTGGTGCTTGGGCATCAGGCTCGCTCTCACCCTGAGGACCGCTCGCTGATGCCGGCGATGCTGCCGTCCGCAGCGTAGCCGCCGTTCCCGGGTGCAGCTGCCCCTGACCCATACGACGCGCGGAAGCCGAGAAAGGAGTACGTGTACGCGACGAGCGTATGTGTACGCAGCGGCGTGCCAGATACGCCGTCGATGGAGGAAATGGGGGCCGACGCTGCCGGTTCAGCGGAAGGCCGGCGGCTCCGAGTTCACCCGGCGGCCGGCGGCTCCGGGTTCACCAAAGGTCGCCGCCAGTGAGCACGTACAAGAACGGCACCAGCGGAATCAGGCAGAACACGGCCCACGCAAGTTTCGCCCCGCCGGAGATATTGCGGCCAGTGAGGAGGTCGATCCAGATGAGGACGACCGCCACCGGGTGAAGGAAGCAGACGAGCAGCTCAAGAAGCTTCTTCATAACGCCGGTCTTACCATGCGGACGCGCACCTAATCATCGCCGAGGCGGCTACTACCATCGGGGCGTGGACGAGCTTACGATGCCCCGGTTCCCGCCCGGCTTCGCGTGGGGTGTCGCCACCGCTGCCTATCAGATCGAGGGAGCGGTAGCCGAGGATGGCCGGACCGACTCGGTCTGGGATACCTTCTGCCGGCAGCCCGGCGTCATCCGCGACGGCCAGACGGGCGACGTCGCCGCCGATCACTATCACCGCTGGCCCGAGGATGTCGCCCTGATGGCCGAACTTGGTATCGGGGCGTACCGGTTCTCCATCGGCTGGCCACGGGTACAGCCAGGGGGCACCGGCGGGCCCAACCCGGCGGGGCTGGACTTTTACGACCGGCTCACCGACGCGCTGCTCGCGGCGGGCATCACGCCGATGCCCACGCTGTTCCACTGGGATCTGCCCCAGCCGCTCGAGGACGCCGGCGGCTGGCTGTCACGGGACACCGCGGGCCGGTTCGCCGACTACGCGGCCCTGGCGGCCGAGCGCCTGGCCGACCGGATCGACACCTGGATCACGCTCAACGAGCCATTCATCGTGATGGCGTTCGGTTATGCGCTCGGCGTGCACGCGCCGGGCAAGGCGCTGATGCTCGGCGCGCTGCCGACGGCGCACCATCAGTTGCTCGGCCACGGGCTCGCCACCGCCGCCCTGCGGGCCGGCGGAGCGCGTCGGATCATGCTCACCAACAACTACTCCCCCACCTGGCCCGCCTCCGACAGTGCGCAGGACCGAGCCACCGCGGCCGCCTGGGACGCGCTGCAGAATCAGCTATTCACCGATCCGGTGATCCTCGGCAGCTACCCGGACCTGTCTGCGTTCGGGCTGAATGCGGACGGCCTCGACTTCGTCAGGGACGGCGACCTGGAGCGCATCAGCGCGCCGCTCGATGGGATCGGCGTGAACTACTACATGCCGACCAGGGTCTCGGCGCTGCCCGACGGGCCGTTGCCGTTCCAGATGGAGCCGATTGACGGGTACCCGCTGACCGCATTCGGCTGGCCAGTGATCCCGGCCGGGCTGACCGAGCTGCTGGTGCAGTTGCGGGATCGCTACGGCGACCGGCTGCCCGCGGTCTACATCACGGAGAATGGCTGCTCGGTTGCCGATGAGCCTGCGGCAGATGGCACCATCGACG
>JASHUE010000019.1:0-2647 GCA_030040195.1 Streptosporangiaceae bacterium
CCGGATGCAGGTAGCTGTCGCGCAGCGCCGAGTCGCTGAGCACTTCACTGCCGCGCACCCGCTGGTGCCGGTCACCGAGGTGCCCGCGCAGCCTGACGACATTCACGACCTCGACGGACTCCGCCGGATAGGCCTGGCGTTCGGGTCTGCCAATCCGTAACTAGCAGATTTCGAACGGTAAACTGACAATGGCTCAAAGTATCCGGATCGTAACTGACAGTTAATCCGGACGGCACCGCGCGACCGAGAACAAAAATCACGTTCGGTTGAGAGTCGCGTCGTGATTGCCGGGAATCGCCTGAGGTCAGCTGGCGACTAGCTCGTCACCGCTGCGCTCGTAGTGATTACGCGCGTTCTCCAGCAGCTCGCGCCAGGAGACGACATCGGGCCGGCGGCGCAGCAAGGCGCGGCGCTCCCGTTCTGTCATCCCGCCCCATACACCGAACTCGATCCGGTTGTCCAGGGCATCGGCAAGGCACTCGGTCCTTACCGGGCAGCCGCGGCAGATCAGCTTGGCCCGGTTCTGCGCCGCGCCCTGGACGAACAGTTCGTCCGGGTCAGTCCCCTTGCACGCGGCACGCGCAGTCCAGTCCGTGATCCACATCTGGCCCCAGCTCCTCTGATCCTCACGCCCGCGGGGATGATCACGCCCGGGTGGCGTTCAGTTGCGGTCCGGAGCCGTATCAGGGCGACCGACTCCGGCGAGTGTTGGTCGCGGAAGAGTAACTTACGGAAGTCCGGCGCGCAGCGCTAGACCCCAGCGGGTCCATTTCCTGAATAGCCCTGTTGAGCTATACAGACACAAGTGGCGAGCCGCTACACTGCGCGACGACGCCTGCGGCCACGGATAGGCTGCTAGTAATGAGGCCGCCCCGCGGCCATTGTCAGGACCTGAGTCCCAAGTCATAGGTTGGACTGTAGCCGCAGTTCATGTCGGCTGGCTGGTAACTGCCGAAGCAGCGTAGCCTGATCGCGTGCAGAATCCCTGGCGCCGCGCCGGCGCACTCTACGGCACGGTGGGCCGGCTCACGGTGATGACCGTCGTGGCCGCGCTGCTTATGGCCGGCGTCACGCTGCCGTTCGTCGGTGTGCTCGGGATCGCCACCCGAGACGCGGCCAACACGTTCAACGACCTGCAGGTCGGCGAGCTTGGCCAGGTGCCCACGTACTCGACGCTGTACGACATCGAGGGACGGCCGATCGCAACGTTCTACCCCGGCGACATTTACCGGCAGCCGGTCACTTACAACCAGATCGCGCCGGTCATGCGCAACGCGATCGTCGCGATCGAGGACAACACGTTCTACCAGCAAGGCGCGCTTGACCCGCGCGGCACGCTGCGGGCCCTCTTCAGCGACTCCAGCGGCGGCGAACTCCAGGGCGCGTCGACACTTGCGCAGCAGTACGTCAAGAACGTCAAGGTGCTGCAGGCCGGACACAACGCGGCCGCCGCCGCCGCGGCGGCCTACCCGAGCCTGCAGCGCAAGATCGTTCAGCTGCGGATCGCTGCCGACGTCGAGCACGAGATGACGCAGAATCAGCTGCTGGCTGCCTATCTCAACGTGGCCTACTTCAGCGAGGAGGCCTACGGCATCCAGGTTGCTGCCGAGCGCTACTTCAGCGTCCCGGCGTCGAAGCTCACCCTGCCGCAGGCCTCGCTGCTGGCCGGGATCGTTCAGTCGCCGACCGAGTACAACCCGCTGCTGCATCCCGACGCCGCGATTGGCAGGCGCAACGAGGTAATCAGCCGCATGGCCCAGCTCAACTACGTCAGCCAGGCCGAGGCGAACGCCGCCGAGAAGCTGCCGCTCGGTCTGAACATGTCGACCACGCCGCTGCAGACCGGGTGCGAGAGCTCGCAGGCGTCGACAGTGGAGAGCGCGTTTTTCTGCGACTACGTGCAGCACGTGCTGATGATCAACTACCCGTCCGTGTGGAGCGAGATCAACACGACCGGCGGCCTGTCGATCTACACGACCCTGAACATGCGTGACCAGATCGCCGCCGACAACGCGGTGAACTACGTCGAGCCGCAGTACTCCGACGCGTACAACCCCGGCCGCAACGCGGACACCGAGGTGCTCATCCAGCCAGGCACCGGCGCGGTCCGTGCCATCGCCATCAACCGCAGGTTCGGCACCGGTGCCGGCGAGGACGACATCGACTACGCGGTCAACTCCAACTACGGCGGCGGAGCCGGAGTTCAGACCGGCTCCTCATCCAAGATCTTCACGCTGATCACCGCGCTGAAGCAGGGCGTGCCGTTCGGGCATCCGATCAAGGTCGTCTCGCCCTCGGTCGTCGGCCCGTACTACAACTGCCAAAGACAGCTCGCAGGCGGCGGCTATGACAACACCCCGCTCGGATACTTCTCGGTGGTGAACGCCGAGGGAGACACTCCCAGGGGCGGCGAGATCTACGAGCTCTACAGCGCGACCGTGGGCTCGATCAACGTGTACTTCGCGCACCTAGAGCAGCAAGTCGGGCTCTGCAATGTCGTCAGGACCGCGGTCGACATGGGCATGACCCGCGCCGACGGCACTTCGCTGCTGAGCTATGACAAGGGTCTGGGCGCACAGGGCGGTAACCCGCAGTCGGCCGACAACATCCCGAGTTTTACCCTCGGGGCGGTCAACGTGTCGCCAAT
>JASHUE010000239.1:0-7711 GCA_030040195.1 Streptosporangiaceae bacterium
GCACTGCGCAAGGACGGCGCCACGCTGCCGGTCGAGATCAGCCTGAGCCCGGTGCCGACCGCGACCGGGCACTTCATCCTTGCGGTCATACGGGACGCCACCGGAACCCGAAGGCGCGAGGATCTGGCCGACCTGGCCCGAGGCGCGGTCGCCGAGCACGCTCGCCGCGACCAGGAGCTGCTCGACCGGGTGACCGGCGGCTTGTTCCAGGTCGGCCTCAGCCTGCAGGCCGCGGTCGACCTGCCCAGCGAGGTTGCCCGGGAGCGCATCACGGAAGCGCTGCGCCAGCTGGATGACACGATCCACGAGATCCGGACGTACGCCTTCTCGGTTGGCCAGGAAGGCATGCCACCTCGGGCGGCGTCATCGAGCGGCCCCACCTGATCCGGATACCGTCGCGGGTTTGAGCCCTTTCTCAGTACGTCCCTGGTATGCAGGGCAGCGAGGACGGGTCGGTCCCCGCGTCGGCCGGCCCGGGGCGGCCTGTGATCTCGGCCGCAATGCGGCTGAGGAAGTTCCGCGCGGTCGCGGCGGCGACTCGGTGCAAGATCGCGCGGTCAAGTGCCTGACCCAGGGCGCCGAGCGGCGGTCGGTACGCGCCCGCTAGCGTCAGCAGCGTGGCATTTTCCCCGGCGGGATGCACCGTGATATCTGCGTCGAGGACCGGGAAGAGCCCGCCGCCGGGGCCGGTAACCTCCCACCGGATGGCCAGCCCGGCTGAGCCCGCCCGCTCGGAAAGCTCGCGAGCCTGAACCTGCACCTCCCGGCTCAGGCCGAGGGCACCGACCCTGGACAAGCCGGTGACCCCGAGGCCGTAGGCGTCTTCGGATGCACTCGAGAGCCAGCCGCCCATGGCCAGTCTCGCCAGCCCGGCGCGGGCGACCTCGAAGCTGACATCCAGCTCCACTTCATCGCCTACGAACATTGGTCCAGTAAAGCTGCGTGGCATCGGCGCTGGTAGTGACCTTCGTCCCGGCAATGGTCCCGTTGACGCTTGGCCCTACCTCTTCTGCCCGGCCGATTCGGTTTGCGGCTATCTTGGCAGGCAAGTGCCGCCGCACTATCAGATCGTCTCGGGCCGGTAATAGTGGAGCGAATCGTGGAAACCCCGCCGAATCGACTGCTTCCTAATCTCCGTCTCGATGACCTGCTTGCAGAGCTTCAGGTCAGACTCCAGGCAATACTTTCCACCAGGGACAGGGTCAATGCCCTCTTCGAAGCAGTGATGGCGGTTGGCACGAACCTGGATCTGGAGGTAGTACTTCGCAAAATTGTTGAATCCGCCGTTAGTCTGGTTGATGCCCGCTATGGGGCCATGGGCGTCATCGGTGAAGGAAACCGGCTGGCGGAATTCATTCCCGTCGGCCTCACCGAGGACGAGATCGCGGAAATCCACCACTGGCCAGAAGGCCATGGGCTGCTCGGCGCGCTGATTACCGATCCCAAGCCGATGCGCATCGCGAACCTGGGCGCGCATGTGTTGTCTGCGGGCTTCCCGCCAGGCCACCCGCCGATGCGGACATTCCTCGGCGTCCCTATCCGGGTCAGGAACGAGGTGTACGGCAACCTCTACCTGACCGAGAAGCACGGCGGCGGCGAGTTCGACGAAGAGGACGAGGCGCTACTCCTCGCACTTGCGGCAGCGGCTGGTGTCGCGATCGAGAACGCAAGGCTGTACGACGATGCGCGGCGCCAGCAACGATGGATGACCGCCAGCGCAGAGGTGACCAGGGTGCTGCTCTCGGGAGCCGGTGCTGCCGAGGCGCTCAAGCTGATCACGGCCAAGTCGCTGGAGATGTCGGGCGCCGACCTGGTCGTGCTGGCGTTGCCGACCCACGATCGCGGGGCGCTGCAGATCGAACATGCCGCCGGTCACGGCGCTCAGGAAGCGCTTGGCCTGATCCTGCCCGCGCAGCGATCCGCGTCGGGTCAGGTGCTCGCGAGCGGCGAATTGATGACCTTCGACGACTTCGCCCACGATGAGCGCGTCGCGAGCGCCGCCCGGGCGCACATGAATCTCGGCCCGGCCGTGGTCCTGCCGCTGGGAGAGCCAGGGAACGTCCGCGGGGTGCTGACGGCAGGGCGGATGCCGGGATCGATGCCGCTGCCAGCTACCGGCGTGGAAATGCTCCGTACGTTCGCCACTCAGGCCGCGATCGCGCTCGAACTGGCGGAGCACCGTCGGCAAGCCGAGCGGGTCGCCGTGTACGAGGACCGGGACCGGATCGCCCGGGACCTCCACGACCTGGTCATTCAGCGGCTGTATGCAACTGGCATGTCCCTTCAGGGAGCGATCTCACTGATTGCGACACCGGACGTGGCGGGCCGGGTGAGCCGGGCCGTCGACGCGCTCGACGAGACGATCCGTGAAATCCGGTCCTCGATCTTCGCCCTGCAGGCCCGTCCCGAGGTTGTTGTCGTCCCGGGGCTCCGAGCACGAGTACTTGCTCTGGCCGACGAGATGACGCCGATGCTGGGCTTCCCGCCGACCTTGCAGCTGGACGGCCGACTTGACGATGTGATACCCGATAATGTCGCCGGGCATCTGCTCAGCGCCCTGCGCGAGGCGCTGTCGAACGTGGCCAGGCATGCGGGCGCGAGCAACGTCGAGGTATCGCTGCGCGCAGGTGATGAGGTCTCACTCGTCGTCACCGATGATGGGTCGGGACTCAAAGACGTCAGCCGCCGCAGCGGACTGGCCAACCTCGAGGATCGTGCCGTCCAGCTCGGCGGATCCATGAAGGTCGAGTCCGGCGCCGACCGCGGCACGACGCTGTACTGGCGGGTTCCCCTCGTGTCTGCGACGCAGGGAGCAGGCAGTTAACCGCGCCTCGCGTCACTCTCCCCCTCGCGGTGGTCGTGGTCTTCCTGGCCGAAGACACGGGTCGCGAACGCGGCAGCTTGGGTGCGGCGCTCCATTCCGAGCTTGGCGAACAGCGCGGAGACGTAGTTCTTGACGGTCTTCTCGGCCAGGTACATGCGCTCGCCGATCTGCCTGTTGGTCAGGCCCTCGCCGATCAGCTCCAGGATCTTCCGCTCCTGTCCCGTCAGTCCGGCCAGCGGATCGGACCGGGATGCCTGCTCCCGCATCCGGTTCATCACCTTCCTGGCCGCCTCCGGGTCCAGCAGCGACTGTCCGGAGGCGACCGTCCGGACGGCGCCGACGAGGTCAGTGCCGCGGATCTGCTTCAGGACGTATCCGGCCGCACCGGCCATGATCGCGTCGAACAGCGCCTCATCATCGCCGAAGGAGGTCAGCATCAGGCAGGCCAGGTCAGGCATCATCGAGCGGATCTCGCGGCAGACCATGATCCCGTCGCCGTCGGGCAGGCGCACGTCGAGCACCGCCACGTCGGGCTTCAGCGCCGGGATTCTGGCCAGCGCCGACGCGGCCGTCCCCGCCTCGCCGATGACCGTGATGTCAGGCTCTGCCTCCAGCAGCTCACGGACGCCGCGGCGCACAATCTCATGATCGTCAAGCAAAAACACGTTGATCTTGTCGTGCGGCTGCGAATCCCCTGACATGAGCAGGACCTCTCGTCGTTCCGTTCAGCGTGCCGTGGCTGGTCAGGCTCCACACTAACTGCGGGCTGGACCGGCCGGCTCGGGACCAAGGTCCCGGACCTAGGGCTGAAGGGCCTGGCAGGCCATGGCTCATATTCTCTCCGGCCGCATCTCGATGGCACCGCACGGGCACTCGCTCGCGCAGATGCCGCAGCCCTTGCAGTAGTCCAGATCGATCTGGTACCGCTGCCCGGGCCCGAGCTTGATGACCGCGTTATCGGGGCAGACTCCGTAGCAGTTGTCGCATTCGAAGCAGTTGCCGCACGACATGCACCGGCGCGCCTCAAACTGCGCGGTCCGCTCGTCCAGCCCGCCGACGACCTCGTCGAACGTGCCGATCCGGCGGGCCAGCTCGAGCTGCGGCCGGACCGTGGCCGGTGCGTCGGAGTAATACCACGTGTTGAGCCGGTCCTCGGTGGCGAGCTGGTGCCGGACAGACGGTGCGGAACCATGACCCCGCAGCCAGCCGTCGATGCTGCGGGCGGCCTTCTTGCCGTGGCCGATCGCGATCGTGACCGTGCGCTCCGCCGGAGTCATGTCGCCTCCAGCGAAAATGCCGGGATGGCCGGTCATCAGGTCGGGTCCGACCTGCACGACCCCGTCCTCGATCTCGACCCCGTCGACGCCATCGAGGAGCGAGAGCTCGGCCTCCTGGCCGAGCGCCAGCACGACCGAGTCGGCCTCCAGTTCCTCGAACTCGCCGGTGGGCTGCGGGAACCCGGTCTCGTCGAGCTTCATCTTCTCGATCGTGAGCTTGCCTGCGTCGGCATGGGTGATCGTGGACAGCCACATCATCCGCACGCCTTCCTCAAGCGCCTCCTCGACCTCGATATCGTGAGCCGGCATCCGGTCCCTGGTCCGCCGGTAGACAACCACAGCGTCGGTGGCGCCAAGACGACGTGCCGTCCTGGCCGCGTCCATGGCTGCGTTACCGCCGCCGTAGACCGCGACGCGGCGTCCGAGCATCGGCTTCTCGCCGCCTTCCATCGCGTGCAGCACCGACACCGCGTCCAGGATCCTGGCGGAGTCGCCGGCCGGGATGTAGGCACGCTTGCCCCGCTGCGCGCCCACGGCAAGGAACGCCGCGTCGTAGCCGCCGTCGCGCATGACGGCGAGCAGGTCAGTGATCGTCGTCGAGGGCTGAAGGGTGATCCCCATCGCGAGCAGCCGGCCGATCTCGGCATCCAGCACTGACCGCGGCAACCGGTAAGCCGGGATGCCGTAGCGCATCATGCCCCCCGCGACCGGGCCCGAGTCGGCAATCGTCACCTGATGGCCGAGCAACGTCAGGTGGTACGCCGCCGACAGGCCCGATGGCCCGGCACCGACGACGAGCACTCGCTGGCCGGATGGAGCGGCCGTCACCGGGATAGTCCAGCCTCGCCTGATCGCCTCGTCGCCGAGGAAGCGCTCTACCGAGTTGATCCCGACGGCGCTGTCGACCTGGGCCCGGTTGCAGGCAGTCTCACACGGCCGGTAGCACACCCGGCCCATGACCGCGGGGAAGGGGTTGTCCAGCATGATCTGCCGCCAGGCGGCCTCGTAGCCCCCGTGGTCAGTGCGACTGTCCTCGGCGTGATAGAGCCACTGCTGGATGTTCTCGCCTGCCGGGCAGGCGTTGTTGCACGGCGGAAGCAAGTCGACGTAGACCGGCCGCTCGGTGCGCCAGGACCCGGTCTTGTTGGCCAGGCTTGACCCGACGTCCAGCGTGATCGCGAACGGCTTGTCCATTGCTACTCCTTCGCTTCCCGCCGGCTGCCCTCGCCGTCCAGCAGGCCGAACCTGGCGATGTTGCGGTCGGCGAGCCGCTGCAGCCTGGCGATCGTCTGGGCGCCCTCAGGCGTCTTGAACAGGTGCGCGTACCGGGTCTGGAGCTTCAGGTATTCCTCGACGGGTGTCTTCCTGCGGATCCTCGACACGCTGGTGACCTCGCCGTCAATGGCCTCAAACACCGGGAAGAGACCCGTCTGCTCCGCCAGCCGCGCGATCTTGATGGTGTCGCAGGACGCGCTACCCCAACCCAGCGGGCACGGTACCAGGATGTGCAGGTAACGGGCGCCGCGGACCTGCATAGCCTGCTCGACCTTGTACTCCAGGTCGTGCAGCCCGGCCACGGTGGCCGTCGCGACGTACGGGATCTCGTGGGCCATCGCGATCACCGGGGCGTTCTTGCCCTGCCCGAACCGGTTGCCCGGGTGCGGGCCGACGGCCGGCGTGGTCGAGGTGCGCGCGGCCGGGGGCGTGGCGCCCGAGCGCTGCACTCCGGTGTTCATGTACGCCTCGTTGTCGTAGCAGATGAACAGCACATCGTCGTTGCGCTCGAACATGCCCGACAAGCAGGCGAAGCCGATGTCAACGGTGCCGCCGTCGCCGCCCTGGCCCACCACTCTGACGTCCTCGCGACCCTTGGCGCGCATCGCCGCGGCGATACCCGTGGCGACGGCGGGCGCGTTGCCAAATAGCGAGTGGATCCACGGGATCTGCCAGGACGTCTCCGGATACGGAGTTGAGAAGACCTCCAGGCAGCCGGTCGCGTTCACCGCGATCATCTGCCGACTGGTCGCTCGCATCGCGGCATCAAGCGCGTAACGGGCCCCGAGCGCCTCACCGCAGCCCTGGCAGGCACGGTGTCCTGAGTTAAGCGAGTTGGTCCTACTCTGCTCCGACTGAACGCTGCGCTGATCCTGGTCAAGCAGCCGGTTACCGACCGCGAAACTACCGACCTGGTAGAACTTGACCTGCTGGGCTGGCATTGGTGCTCCTATCCGATCCTGGAGGCGACGGCGCCCAGATCACGCAGGATGTTCTCGGCCGTGGGGCCGGAACGGCGGCTCGCCTGTATCCGGCGGAGTTCGGAATCCACGAGATGGGTGTTCAAATCCAGGAACGTCAGCGGCGGCAGGTCGTCGGCTGCCGCGCGGCGGAACAGCGCGAGCAGCGATGCCTTGGTGATCGCGCGGCCGCCCAGGCCGGCGACGACGGTGTAACCGTGCAACTGGACCCCGGACAGCGCCATCCGCACGTTCTCCGCCACGATCCCGCCGATGCCGACGGCGAGCGCGCGTTCCAGCACCACGACACGCTGCGCCCCCTGCAGGGCGCGGCGCACGTTGTCGAGCGGGAAAGGCCGGAAAGAGGTGATGCCGAGCACGCCGATCTTCATGCCGTCAGCCCTCAGTTCGTCCGCCGCGTCCTTGATCGTTCCCAGCACGGAGCCGAGGGCGACGACGATCGTGTCCGCATCCTGAGTTCGGTAATGCCGGATCAGGCCGCCGGAGTCACGCCCGAATTCGCCCGCAAACTCGGCGGCCACCCCGGGGATGAGCTCGAGCGCTTGCATCTGCCTGGTGTGGGCGAGGTAGCGGACCTCGGTAAAGGCCTCCGGCCCGACCATCGCGCCGATCGACACCGGGTCGGCCGGGTCGAGCATCTGGCGTGGCTGGTACGGCGGCAGGAACCGGTCCACCTGCTCCTGCGACGGGATCTCCAGCCGCTCGTGCGCGTGGGTGAGGACGAAGCCGTCCATGCAGACCATCACCGGGAGTGAGAGTTCCTCGGCGATCCGGAACGCCTGGATGTGCAGGTCCAGTGCCTCCTGGTTGGTCTCGGCATAGAGCTGGATCCAGCCGCAGTCGCGCTGCGACATGGCGTCGCTATGGTCGTTCCAGATGTTGATCGGCGCCCCGATCGCTCGGTTGGCCACCGTCATCACGATCGGCAGGCCGAGGCCGGCGGCATTGTAGAGCGCCTCGGTCATGTACAGCAGGCCCTGGCTGGCCGTCGCCGTGTACGCGCGGGCGCCCGCCGCGGAGGCCCCGATCGCCACGGACATGGCGGCGAACTCCGACTCGACGTTGATGAATTCGCACGGCGTCAGGTCCCCGGACTTCACCATGGTGGCAAGCGCCTCCACGATGTGCGTCTGAGGCGAGATCGGGTATGCGCAGATCACCTCGGGACGGCTGCGGGCGACCGCCTCGGCAACCCCGCGCGATCCTTCGATCTGGCGCAGGCTCCCCAGGCCACGCGGGGCAGGCGGCAGCGCCCGGATCGCGTCCGCTGCCTTGGCGACCGAGCCGGCCGGCGGCTGCGGGCGCGCATCTTCCAGCGCACCGCCGCGGAGGCGGCCGCGGACCTCCTCGTAGGC
>JASHUE010000240.1:0-6342 GCA_030040195.1 Streptosporangiaceae bacterium
CGCGTCCGCGGGCCGGCGCGCCGCTTCGGCCGCACGGTCACCGCGACGCCGCCGCGCCGACGCTTCCGCCAGCCACCGACCAATCCCGGCCACCCGATCATCGCTCCCAGCTGTGTCAGAACCGCGGCATCGCCCGCATGCGGCGAGCCAGCACGCACGCTGCCATTCGCGCCCGTCGGCCGCAAGGGGAGCCCTCCCCAAAACAGCCAACGCGCCGCCCGCGCAGACTGGCCTGGTCCTTAGATAATCAGGTGGGCCTGCAGCAAGCCCAGCTCGATGCGAGTCAGGCCAATTTCGAGGAGGAAGCCTGGCATCGACAACGACGCGATCGTCGAGGTCAGCGCCGATGGTGGTGCCGCGGCAGGCCAGGAGTTCGGTCGCGCTGAGCTAGTCACGGAAGGCGAGGTCGTTATACCGCTGCTTCATCCGGTCATAGCTCAGCCAGTAGTCGGCCACGACCTCCTCCGGTGCCGCGCCGGCGAATGTGAGCAGCACCAGGGCCAGCAGCCCGCTCCGCGAGCACGGCCGCGCGAACCGCCCCGCGATCCGCGCGAATACCGCATCGAACCCCGCCCGTCACGCCGCAAGGTCTAACCTAGGTGGCGCGGCCACCGCCTGATCTGAGCGTCCGTGCACACCTCGAAGACGTATGCGGTGGCCTCCCGCATGTCACGCCGCCGCGCCGGACAAGATCTCGGGGTCCGGGCCGTAAGGACTAGAGCTTGACCCCACAAAGCTACCGTATGTTACTATTTTCATTCAAGATCTAATTTATGAAGATCTATATTCAAATGGAAGAATATAATGCTTGCTAAGAAGTGCTGGGTTTTAGTATTCGCTGCTGCACTGACGCTTGCCAGTTCGTTAACCCTATTTGGTGCGGGACCCGCTGCTGCAGTGGGCGCCCCGGCCGCCAGGGCGACCACCCGAGGCGTCAAGGCGACGGTCGATGACAACGGACCTGGGCCAGCCGCTCTGGTGGCGAATGCAAATGGAGTGACTGGATTTGCCGACCGCTTCCTCTTCTGGCGCGGAACTGGCGGCAGCCTGTGGGACGCCGTGAACACCAGCTATCTCAACACGACCGGAGGCTGGTCCAAGCCCCGCGAGATCGTTAGCGGCAAGCGCGCGGACATGACGTCCGAGCCAACTGCGGCAGAATCGGAGAGCGGGACCGTGTATGTGTTCTGGTACTCCGGCTACTACCCTTGCCCCTGCAACCTCAACATGGAATATAGCGTCGGAGGTACCGGTAAATGGCACGGCCCATACGCCATCCAGAAGGGGAAAGACATCGATAGCTCGACGTTCGCGCCGACTGCTAGCGCAATCGGAGACGGCGCCGGGATAATTGTCGCCTGGTCTGGAGACCGGTATATAGAAGGCACCGTCTCGAACACTCCTGATCGGGTCAGCTCGTGGTCCAAGATCGAAAGCACGGGCTATGAGTCACCGCCCGACGGTGAACCGTCACTGAGCAGCACCGTGGTATCAGGATCGGCTGCAGTGATCGCCTTCTGGAATGGGACCGGATACAAGGACCTGCTGTCCGGAAACATACCCAGGCTGACGGGAGAACCTTACACTTTCAAGGATGGCGCGCTTGGATCTAATGTCACCTCTTTCAGCTTCGGAGACGGCACTTGCCTGTGCGTCATCGCCCAGGCCTTCTGGGAGGGAACAAGCGGCGGTCTGTACGGCATGGCGTACTCGCTACCCACCGGCAACGAGCCGATCGGGAAACTGTACGCCGGTCAGCTTGGCTCTACTCCGAGCGCGATAATTATGCCTGAAGTAGCGGGGACAGGTTTCCAGGCCTACTTCTACTGGATCTGCCCGAGCAACGACAACGATGGCAGCATCTGCCAGTTCAACGGAAACAAGGTCACTATCCTGAAACTCGGCGTGGTCGGCCGCTACGCTTAATTAGGTAGTAAGACCCTGGCCCGCGCCCACCTCATCCGCGAACACGCGCCCGGCCGGTTTGCCTTCCACGACGTGCTACGCTCCTATGCCGCCGACCAGGGCCGCCCCACGGCAGCCAGGACGAGCGCGACGCCGCCACCGGCAGGGTGCTCGACCACTACCTACGGCGCTGGTTACGCGGGGTTCTTCAATGCCGATGACACCGTCTATCTCGACTACATTCAGGCGGTCTTCGGGCTGATAGATAAGTTCGCCAGCAACGACATCCTCACCGGCGCGTACATCTCGCTGCGGTACTGCGCCGGCTCGCAGGCTCTGCTGGCCATTGAGCAGTGGCCGCACACCGTCTGCATCGAGATCTCCGCGCTCGCTCACCTGACCGACGAAAAACAGGTGCTTAGAACGTTCGAGAACGAGACTGCCAGCCATATCGGACACGACGGTCGCCCGCCCACGGTGCACTGGGGTCAGCTCAACGCGCGCACCCGCGCACAAGTGGAGGCCGCCTTTCCCAAGATCAATGTCTGGCGATCTGTTCTGGCCCGGGCTGACCGAGGGAGAAAGTCAGGCACCTTCGACAACGACTTCTGCAGGGAGCACAGCCTAGAGTCTTATGGAGCTAAGCCCATTCGCACGACAGATGTCTCTTACCTCGTGCCTCTCCTGCTCAGCTCCCCGCCATAAACAGCAAACCCAGCGTCCAGCGCCGTGGACCAGAGCGCCACCATGGGACGCCGCGCACACCTGCGCTGAGTGGCGGTCACGTCCCTCTCGTCCAGGGCCTGCTGCGCCTGCTGCCCCTGCTCGTCGTCGCTGACCGTCGTCGTCACGGCCCCTACTCGCCGGTAAAACGAAACTCCGCCTGCCATGGGCCATCCGTGTGAACGACGTCCCAGTAGCGTTCTGCAATGCGCTTCGGGTCAAATGCAGTACCGGGAGCGATCTGGCCAGCAATCGTGAGCGTCGCCACTCGTATGCCGTCCGGTTCCAGGTCGGCCCCGAGCATCGTCGCGGCTGACCGGAGGGCGGCTTTGCCGAGAGAGACCGTCGCGAGCGCTGGGATCGGGTGGTCTGCGAATCCGCCCCCGGTGACGATCATGGTGCCGACTCCTGCGGCCTTCATGGCCGGGGCGGCCACCTGCGCGACGACGATGGCGCTAATCACGTCCACTGCGTAGGCGGCCTGAAGGTGCTCAACGCTGGCGCTCAACAGCTGATCGGGCGCACCCATCACCGCGTTGTAGATGATGACGCCCGGCGCACCTTCCCCCTGGTAAAGCTGAGTCATTCGGGCGCGTATACCCTCGGGATCGCTCGCGTCCGCCTCGATGGTGCCGATCTGGGCGCCCGTGTCAGACAAACTGCCCACGAGGCTGCCCAGTCCGCCGGCGCTTCGGGCGACCAAGGTGACGCGGTAGCCTCCGACAGCGAAACGCCGGGCGACAGCCAGGCCCAGGCCGGGACCGGCGCCGACGAGCAGCAGGTGACGGCCATTGACCGTGCCGAAACCCACGGTTCGGTCGGGATCGCTGGCAGGTGCGCTTGTCATGAGGGCTCCTCACGTGATCAAGCTGGCTCTTACATTCCGGGTCGGCGTCGGGCAACGTCGCATCCAGGAATCCCTACTCCCAGCCGGCGATTACGTCGGCCCAGCTACCATGCCCGGTTCAGGTGCGGCGCTCCTGCTTTGATGCCCCGTCCCCGCGTGTCCGCACCAGGCACTCGCGAATACTTCCCTAGGCAGACAGATCCGTCGGCCCTTCCTCGTGGCTGGAGCCCGGATATTCCGGCGCCAGATCCAGACGGCGAGCCGGGGCAGGACCGCCTTGGTGCGTTGCGGTCAGGGATGGACCGGGCCGCTGGGGCCGCGGTCGATGCGAATCGACTGCATGATCGCGAACGTCGTTGTCCAGGTGAAGATGTCGATGTCGGCGCCGCCCGCGAGCTTTCCGGCGATCTCGGGCACATTGTTGTCGAATATGGGGGGACGGCAGCGGCCCTCGGCGGCAGCGGCGGCATCCTCCGCAGTCAGCCCGCTCCGTCGGCCGACGCGACGGTGCGCCGGGAGATGCGCCACGTGCCGTCAGAGCGGCGGAGTTCCTGAGTGATCACCGCCGTGGCGCGGATGGCTGGCGGCGTGGCCGGGTCGACGATCAGCAACACGGATCTGGCGACCGCGTGGCCGTCGTCCTGCCCAGGCTCGATGACCGGGTTCAGGGTCAGGTGCAGGGTGGCCGGACCCTCGGCGTCCCAGACGGGGCCGACTGACTCGCGCAGCGCCGCCCGTCCGGCGTGCCTGCCCTGAGCGCCATCCAGCACCGCGTCCTCGGTGAAAAGCGCGACGTAGCGGTCGGCGTCGCGCCGGCTCGCGGCCTCGTCCGCGCGGGTGATGACATCGAGGATGGCCAGGCGGTCGCCATCAGACAGGGTCACGGCCGCAGCCACCGCGCAATCCGGTCGCGGATCTCCGCCGGGAACATGCTCTTCGGGATGACCGCGTGCACGGCCTTGGGCGGAACGGAGGTGTAGGCCGATCCGGTCTGGTTCGCATACTGCGTCACCCGGAAACTGACCGCCATGCTCGCCAGCGCATAAGCCTCCGGCCGGGTGATGCCAGCCGCCGCGGACAGCCAGCTGATGACCTCGCGCAGGCAGCCGACCAGCGCGTCATCGAGGCTGGCGGCAAAGCCGATCAGGATCCAGGAGGCATCCGTCTCGCCGACCGGCCCTGGCAGGGCCACCTGCTTGTGCAGGTCGTAGCGGATCTCCAGGTTCTCGGCAGCGGTCTCGATGGCGGTCTGATCCACCACCCCGTCCCCCTGCAGTGCATGCACGTCACCGATCCACACCCGCCCGCCAGGCTTTGCCACCGGCAGGAACAGATGGCTGCCGACCCCAAGGTCACGCAGCACCAGGTTGCCGCCGTAGCTGCCGGACACGATCGCGCTGACAATCTCCTGGCCCGCGGGCTCGGTCGCCACCACGCCCAGGAACGGGGCCATCGGCAATGTGATGCCGTGGGTGAACACCGCCGCCGTGCGGGCCTCGTCGAAGGTGAAATAGTGCACATACGGCTCGGCGAAGTCGTGCGGCAGCGCGCCCACGCCCAGCGGGAACGAATTCCAGCCCCAGCCGATCGTGCGCAGCGCGGTGATGCTGACCTCGAGGGCGTCGCCGGGCTCCGCACCGGCCACAGTGACCGGGCCCAGCATCGAATACGGGCCGTGCGGGTACCGGTGCCGCAGCGGCTCGCGGTCGGCGAAGCTCATGCCGAACACGGCCTCATTACCCCAGTGAGTCCAGGTATTCGGATAGCGGACCGTATCCCCTGGCGCGACCTCAGCAACCGGCTTCGCGGCCGGATCAAGGTACCCGGACCGTACCGTCTCCGCCGTCGACTCGACAGTGTGCGTACTCGCCATTCCCGCACTGTAGCGTTCGAGCTCGGACAGCTAACGGAAATGACCACCTTTGGACCGCGTTGAGCGCCTGCCCGCCTCGCACTGGGTCCATCACGACGAGCCAGTGCGCGTCACGCAACTGCTCACCGACTTTTTCGCTCCGGCGCTGGCAGCTTAATCGGGCTGGATCAGCTCGTTGGGTGGGACAAGCTGGCTGGCACCGGTCCTGGACGGGTGCAGCAGCGCGGTCAGCGCCTTCCGCGGACGGCCCGCTTGCAGGGGCATCGCCCGGCGGATTTGAATGCGGGGCCTCTCCGGCCTGGCGGGGTTTCACGTTCGAATCGAGGATTTCCAGAACCCAGGCCGCAGCCCTGCGCACGGAACTGGTCAGGGTTCTTCTGTCAGGCAGCCAGATCGGGCCGCGTGGCCGTGTTCACGGCGGGCAGTAAGCCGGGGAAGGCCCGGCCCGGCGGTCGCCAGTCAGGCCGGCAGCACGGCAAGGAAGGCCAGGAACGGGACGGTGACCGGCCAGGCCTTGCGGCCGGATGCCGGTCACCGTCCCGTGGTACGCCCGTCGGCTCTGCGCGATTAGCTGCCCTGGAGGATCTGGGCGTAGGCCCTCGCCGCCGAGGAAGTAAACGCAGTTACCAGCTGCTGCGTGGTGCCGGGGATGTGGGTGACGTGCGAGACCTGGGTGGCGGAGACGGCGGTGAACGGGGCCACGACCGCGAACTTGCAGTTCTCGGCAACCTTGGACCACTTGTGGCCGGCGTAGTGCAGGACGTAGACCGTGGCGGTCTCGTCGCCGATGAAAGTCGGACTAGAGCACGAAGACGTTGTTCGCGCTCAGGGCGATGACCCCGTCCGCCAGCTTGACGTTTTTGTCGTTGGGCAACAGTCCCGCGAGGCTGGTGGCCGTCCACTTCTTACCGTTGTAGTTCTCGACGCTGGCGCCGGTGGATGCCCAGACGTCCCGGCCGGAGACCGCATACCCGTCACCGAAAGCGCTGGAGAC
>JASHUE010000241.1:0-3160 GCA_030040195.1 Streptosporangiaceae bacterium
GGTCTTCCTCGGCCGGGTGCACTTGTACGAGGGACACTCGCCCGCCGCCGTCGTGCACGGGGTACGCACCGCGATTGCCGCAGGCTGCACCACGGTCGTGTTGTCCAACGCGGCCGGCGGCATCCGGCCCGGCCTGCAACCGGGGCGGCCGGTGCTGATCAGCGATCACCTCAACCTAACCGGCCGCTCGCCGCTGACCGGGCTGCCGCTGGACGGTGAGCCATCGCCGTTCACCGACCTGTCTGAGGTCTACTCGGCCAGGCTCCGGACGCTCGCACGTGAGAGGGATCCTGACCTTGCCGAAGGCGTCTACGCGGCGTTGCCTGGCCCCCAGTACGAGACGCCGGCAGAGATCCGGATGCTGCGGACGGCCGGGGCCGATCTCGTGGGCATGTCCACCGTGCTCGAGGCGATCGCGGCCCGTCATCTCGGCGCGCAGGTACTCGGCATTTCGCTCGTGACCAACGTGGCCGCCGGGCTTTCGGAGCAGAAGCTCGACCACGCCGACGTGCTCGCTACTGCCCAGACCGCTGCGACGCGGGTGGGCGGGCTCCTCGCGACGATCCTGCCCGAGGTCGGCTGACATGGATTCTGGCTGGCACGAGGCGCCGGCCACGGCGTCAGCCGCGGCCGGAAGCGCCGGCATCTCCGACGAGCTGCGCGCGGAGGCGACCGCGTGGCTCGCCGCCGATCCCGATGAGCGCGACCGATCCGAACTGTCAAGCCTGCTGGCCGAGGCCGACGCCAACCCGGAAGCCGCCGCCGACCTGGCCGACCGGTTCACGGGGCGGCTGCGGTTCGGCACGGCCGGGCTGCGCGGCGCGGTCGGGGCGGGCCCGAACCGGATGAACCACGTCACCGTGACCAGGGCGACGGCGGCGCTGGCCAGCTGGCTGCGTGACCGCGGCCCCTCAGCGGCCGGGGCCGGGGTTGTCATCGGTCATGACGCGCGGCACCGCAGCGACGAGTTCGCGCGGCAGACCGCTCGCGTGCTCGCCGGGGCGGGGATCCGGGTGCATGCGCTTCCCGGCCGGGTGCCTACCCCGTTCCTTGCGTTCGCCGTGCCCAAGCTGAGGGCAGCAGCGGGCGTGATGATCACGGCGAGCCACAACCCGCGCGCTGACAACGGCTACAAGCTGTACCTGAGCGACGGCGCGCAGGTCGTGCCTCCGACCGACACCGAGATCGAGGCGCTGATCGATGAGGTCGGGCCTGTCTCGACCGTGCCGATGGCGGCCGGCGACAGCCCGCTGATAAGCCGGCCGGATGACGAACTCGAGCAGGTGTATCTCGACGCGGTCTGCGCACTCGTCCCGCCGCCCGCCAGCGCCGCGTGGCTGCGGTTCGTCTACACCCCGCTGCACGGCGTGGCGGGCCGCCTTGCGCTGCGCGCGTTTGAACAGGCCGGATTCCCCGCGCCCGATGCGGTAGCGGCCCAGTTCGAGCCCGACCCCGAGTTCCCGACGGTGAACTACCCCAACCCAGAAGAGCCGGGCACGCTCGACCTTGCCCTCGCCCAAGCCCGCCGCTCGGCCGCCGATCTGGTCATCGCGAACGACCCGGACGGCGACCGGCTGGCGGTCGCGGCGCCCGATGCCGACGCTCCGGGCGGCTGGCGGATACTCACCGGCGATCAGGTAGGCGCACTACTGGGTGCCTTCCTGCTCCGGCGGATGTCCTCCGACCCGGCAACGAACCTTCATCAGCAGCTGTTTGTGTCGACGATCGTGTCGGGCACGCTGTTTTCCCGCATCGTGACGACCGCCGGCGCCCAGTACGCGCAGACCCTGACCGGGTTCAAGTGGATCTCGCGGGCGGCCGACCTGCGGGAGGACGCCCGGTTCGCCTTCGGGTACGAGGAGGCGCTCGGCTATGACATCGGCAACGTCGTCAAGGACAAGGACGGGATCAGCGCCGCGCTGGCAATACTCAGCCTCGCCGCGGTCGCGAGGTCGGTCGGTGAGTCACTCCTGGATGCTTACAACGCACTCGAGGTCAGTTACGGCGTACACCTGACCGAGCAGGTGAACCTGCCCTGCGCCACGACGACCGAGGTCATGGCGCGGTTGCGCGCGGTCGCGCCGGCCGAGCTGGCCGGACAGCCGGTCACGTCGATCACCGACTACACCGGCGGCAGCTGGGACCTGCCCTCGGCCGACGTGCTGAGCTACCAGATGCCGGGAGCGCGCGTTGTGATCCGGCCGAGCGGGACCGAGCCGAAGATCAAGGCCTACCTGGAGGTCGTCCAACCCGTGAGTCAGGGCAGGCTCAGCGAAGCGCGCCGGGACGCGGCCGCCCGGATGGACCGGCTGCGGGCGGCGGTGGCACAGCAACTAGCCTGAACGCCGCGAGTTATCCGCCCGGCGCAACGGCCCGCTCGCCGCCCTCCCGGCCCAACAGCTCGCTCCCAGCCGGACCACCCGCCCATCCAGCGGTGCGCTCGCCGCCCGAACCACCCGCCCGGCTCAACGGCCCGCTCCCGCCCGAACGAGCCGCCCGGCGCAACGGCCCGCTCACCGCCCGAACGGCCGCTTACGGCCATAAAGTATGTCGGGTGACTGGTGAAGTGTCCCCGGCCGGGGAGCCCGGCAAGGCCCGGCCAGAGCTGCGGGCCTCCCACGCGGATCGCGACCGCGTGGTCGAGCAGCTCAGGATCGCCGCTGGCGACGGCCGGCTAACCGCGGAGGAACTCGACGAGCGGCTGGAGGCCGCGCTGACCGCGCGAACCTACCGGGAGCTGGCCGCGCTGACGGCGGACCTGCCGACCGCCGGCGTCAGCGCGGCGGCCGTGGCCAAACCCAAGGACCTGATCCGCATGGTGCACCACGGCGGCAACGCCGTGCAGGTGGGTCGCTGGGTCGTACCCAGGCGCATCGAGGCCGTCGTCACGGGCGGCAACGTCAAGCTCGACTTCACCGAGGCGGTGATCACCAGCGATGTGGTGAAGGTGGACGCGGTTGTGCGAGGCGGCAACCTCATCATCGTCACCAGGCCGGGCGTGGTCGTGGATACCAGCGAGGTCGCTATGGTCGGCGGCAATGTACGCAACCGCCCGGTCTGGCCGGAGGCACCGGTCACCCTCACGGTCGAGGTGGCCGGCCAGTTGCTGGGCGGCAGTGTCCGCGTGCGCGGCCCGCGCCGCAGTTTCTGGCAATGGCTG
>JASHUE010000242.1:0-3268 GCA_030040195.1 Streptosporangiaceae bacterium
TGGCTGTGATCCTCGGCTAGGGCCGTGCCGATGTCAGGACTAGCTCGAAGAACTTCGAGGTCACGATCGGATGGCGCCTCGGTCACGGGCCGGGATCGCCTCGCGGGCGCACGGCAAACGGGCTGGTCAGCTCCGCTCGCCAGGGCGCACGGTAGATACATGGGTGAAACCGGAATGATCGCGGCGACATCGGCTCCCAGGCCCGGCGACGAGCTACCGGCGGCAGCGCTCGGCGCCATGGCGGTCTCGGTCGTGGTGGCCCAGCAGCACTCGGTGCTCGCGCTGCTCCGCCAGGCGGCCTCCGGGCAGGCGCACGGCGCGCCGGCCGGCCTTCTCACCGGTATCCGCAATGCCCTGCGCCCTCAGGCGCGGTTCGCGGCGCAGTGGTTCACGGCACGCGGCTGGGCGACGATACCGGAGTGCTGCGTGCCAATCTCGCCTCTCGCCGATGCATCCGTCGCCGAGCAAGCAGCCAGGCTCCGGAACATCCCCGCCAGCGCGCTCACCAGCGAACTGGAAGCCTTCGACGGCGACCACCATTGCCAGCCGCAGTGGCGCGCAGCAGCCGAGCAGCCCCGCCGCTGGCTCCACTCCATGGCCGACGCCTCGCTGGACACCTGGGCGGTGGCCGAGCCGCGGTGGCGGGCGGCTGGGCCCCTGCTTGACCGGGAGATCCGGCGGATCGGCACCGCCGCGGTGCGTGGCGGGATGGCAGCGCTGCTGAACACCCTGCACCGTGGCCTTCGCTACCTTGACGGGACGTTCACCTTCACGTCCCCCTGTGACCCGTCCTTCACGCTCGGCTCGTTTGACCCGGTCGGCCCGCGCCGCCTGGTCCTGGTGCCGATGATCGCCGGTGATGACATGCTGCTGCTGAGCTTCGAGCGGGCCGACGTGTGCTGGATCGGCTACCCTCTTCCCTGGCCCCGGCCGGGAGCACAGGCCACCGTGGACAGTGCGCTGGCAACGATCCTTGGCCCGGTACGCGCGGCAATACTTCAGACTCTTCGCCAGCCGCTTACCGTGAGCGGCCTGGCCGCAGCCGTGCACTGCGCGCCCACCACCGCGACCTACCACCTCCACCAACTGGCCGCTGCTGGCCTGATCAGCCGCCAACCGTCGGGCACAACAGTATGGGTCAGCCGCACAGCTCGCGGTAACGAACTCGTCGACCTGCTGTCGGCCTGATCCTCCTCGCCGCACTGGGCCGTGGTCAGGCTTGCGCCACGACAAGGGAACTAGGGAGGAGCGGGCCCAGGTCATCCCGCTCACCCCCGAAGTCATGTCGCGGACCGCTGGTCAGGAGTGGGTCAGGCCTTCCAGCAACGACCTACCCTTTGATACCCCAGGTCCGATCTTGGTGGCTTGCAGTTCCGGTGCTGTGTTGGTGCTGACAAGCGCCCGTCCAGCAGGCTATCTACCTGCGGAAACTGCCCGGACCTGCATGAGCTTCACGATATTTTAGGGAACGAGCGAGACTGTCACCGGGCTGGACGTGCGGTAATACAGACAGCTCGCGCAAGCAAAGCGAGACTGAGGTCGTGAGGACCGAATCGCCTGGCCGGTCATACCTGGCTCTTCCAGATGGCATTGGGCCTTTCCCTGGCGTGGTGGTCGTCCATGAGGCCTCCGGGCTGAACGACAACATCAGGGACATCTGCGGGCGGTTCGCCAGGGAGGGTTACGCCGCGCTGGGCGTTGACCTGTTCGAAGGCCGCAACCGGGCCGCGTGCATGGCGCGCATGTTCGTAGGCGGGATGGCCGGAAATCTTGACTATTACGGTGTCCCGGCACTGAAGGACGCGCTCGGGCAACTGGCCGACCGCCCGCAGGTTGATGCCGCGCGGATCGGCGCCATCGGGTTCTGCCTCGGGGGTTCCATCGTCTTGACCTGGGCTTGCACCGACAACCGGCTGGCTGCGATCGCCCCGTTCTACGGGACAGTCCCTAGGCCTCGGGAGGCGATCCGCCGGATGTGCCCGGTGGTGGGGTCATGGCCGGGAAAGGACTTCACCACCAAGGCCGCAGGGGTACTGGAGACCGAGCTGACCGCCGCTGGCATCCCGCATGACCTGAAGGTCTATCCGGGGGCAAAGCACGCCTTCTTCAACGACCACTGGCGCGCCTATCACCCTGCCGCGGCCGCCGACTCCTGGCAGCGGGTGCTGGTCTTCTTCGGCGAGCACGTCCGGACAGGACCACGCGGACCTGGCTAGGACGCGGGTTGGGCAGTGGGCGCCACCCGCTGGCAGTGCTGTCAGATCGGGAGCGTGGTGTGGTGACGGTGCTCCAGGAAGGTCTCAGCTACGCCGAGATCGCCCGCGAGCTTTACGTCACCCGCAGCACCGTGGCGTTCCACTTGTCCCGCGCCTGCGCAAAGACCGGTACCACCTCGCGGATGGAATACGCGCTAGGCCTGCGGCGCCGATCAGGGACGTACAGTCCGCGGCTGTCGAAACCGCTGTGCTGCTGGAGCCAGCGAGACTTGTGTGGTGACTGCCGGGGACAGTCAGAGGCTCCGTGCACTACCAGTACCCCGGTGCTGCGGGTGTGCGCCGACGCCTAGGTCGGCGAGGGCTAAGGCCCAGGCCTCCGATGCCGGTGACGGCTGCCGGCTGCCGACCTGGCGGCTGATAGCACCTTGAGCCCGGGCAGCGCGACCATGCTGAATGCTTGGATCGTCGCTGCCACCTTCGTGTGTGTTGCTCCTTACCCGCCAATGCGCAGGGCAACGGCATTAACGGCGCGGCCGGAGGTCAGCGGCTTGACGGGCTGAGGGTCCTCTCGCCGGGATCGGGCGGCTCGGCCATTGGGGGCAGCCATTCCTCGTCGGCGATGGGCGTTCCGTCGATGCACACGATCAGGGCGCCGGCGGCGGTGAGCGCTTGCCTGCTGGCCCGGTAGTGGTGCCAGCACAGCAACAGGTCGGCAGGTTGCGGCCGGTGCGCCGCAGGCGGGATGATCGCGATGACCATGGGCTTAGCAGTGCAGCAGCACGAACGGTCGGCCCGGCGCGCGGCTCGCCAGTCCAGGCAGAAGGCCGCGGCCGGTGGCCAGGCGCTATCGGCAGGACCGGCCAGATGCCGGGCTGCCCTGGCGCGCAGGATACCAGCGGACATATGAACAGGCTGACTCGCAGCCGCGGAATGGTGCAGGGCCGAACCGCCCTGCCGTTCGGGGCCGATGGTCACCCGGCGCCTGGGCAGTGTGCCGCGGGGTTCTCAGCTCCGCGTCGGCACCTTGCTGGTGGCCGCGGCCCGGTGGCCGG
>JASHUE010000243.1:0-2742 GCA_030040195.1 Streptosporangiaceae bacterium
AGTCAGGCGTGCGGGTTTCGGCGATCGGCTCGCCGATCGGCAAGATCGGGATCGACGCGCCATTCGAGCCCGAGCTGGAGCGGCTGCGCCGCGTCGCGGACATCGCGAGCGAGCTCGGCACGACGCTGGTCCGAGTCTTCTCGTTCTACATTCCGCGCGGGCAAGATCCTCAGCCTTACCGGGCGCGCGTCATGGACCGGATGGCCGCGCTCGCGGCGCTCGCCGCGGAACGCGGCCTGGTGCTCGCGCACGAGAACGAGAAGGAGATCTACGGCGATCGGCCGGAAAGATGTGCCGACATCGTCGCCAGCGTGGGTTCGCCCGCTCTGCGCGCGACCTTCGACGCGGCGAACTTCGTCCAGTGCGGCGCCCGGCCGCATGCTGATGCTTATAACCTGCTCCGGCCGTACCTCGTTTACCTCCAGGTGAAGGACGCGCTGGCAGCTACCGGCGAGGTGGTGCCGGCCGGCCAGGGAGACGGCCAGGTTCGGGAAACGCTGGCCGCTCTGCGGGACTCTGGTTTTGCGGGCTACTTGTCACTGGAGCCGCATCTGGCCAGTGCGGGGCGTTTGGGCGGCTTTAGCGGGCCTGACGGATTCAGGCTCGCCAGCCGCGCCCTGAAGGACCTGCTGGCCGAACTGTCGATGCAGTGGCAGTAGAGCAATCGCCGTTCTTGGGAGCGGTCGGGCGGTATCTCACCCGGCTAAGGGTCGATCGCGCCGAAATGCACACTGTCGGCGCGATCGCCTAGCCTCATGCCGTGACCGTCCATGAACTCTCCCGTACCGACGCCCGCCGAATTGCCGTGCGCGCGCAACTCCTGGACAGCTCACGCCCAGCCAGCCTGCTCGATGCGGTACGCGGCCTGACCCTGCTGCAGATCGACCCGGTCGCCGCGGTCGCGCCGAGCGCCGACCTCGTGGCCTGGAGTCGCCTCGGTTCGTCATACTCGCCTGCCGAGCTCACTGCGGCCCTGGGCAACCGGACGCTGATAGAGCTCCTGGCATTCATCCGGCCGGCCGAGGACATCGCGCTTTATCGGGCCGACATGGCCCGGTGGGATCAGGCCGAGCCCGGCGAGCTGCACGGCTGGCGGGTCTCCAGCCGCGACTGGGTCCGGACCAACGACGCGTGCCGGCGAGACATCCTGCGCCGCCTGGAGTCGTCCGGACCGTTGCCGACCCGAGAGCTGCCCGACAGCTGCATCAAGCCGTGGCAGTCAACCGGCTGGACCAACAACCGCAACGTCGCCAGGTTGCTGGACTTCATGACCGTACGCGGCGAGGTTGCCGTCGTTGGCCGAAGCGGATCCGACCGGCTGTGGGATCTGGCGACCCGCGTCTACCCCGATGACCCGGTGGTCCCGGCTGACGAGGCTCTTCGCCGCCGCAACGAGCGACGGCTGGGCGGCCTGGGTATCGCCAGGGCTCTCGGGCCCGAGTGCCCGGTTGAGGCGCTCGACGTTGGCGAGGTGGGCGAGCCCGCCGTTGTCGATGGCGTCAGGGGCCGGTGGCGAGTCGATCCCGCACAGCTTGGCCAGCCGTTCTCCGGGCGCGCAGCGTTGCTGTCGCCGTTTGACCGGCTCGTCCATGACCGCAAGCGCGCGGCCGACATCTTCGAATTCGACTATCAGCTGGAGATGTACAAACCCGCGGCCAAGCGGCGGTGGGGGTATTACGCACTGCCGATCCTGTACGGCGACCGGCTGGTGGGCAAGCTCGATGCGAAGGCCGACCGTGACGCCGGGCTCCTGCGAGTCGAGGCGATCCATCAGGACGTCCCGTTCACCGCGACGATGACCGCCGCGATCCAGGCCGAGATCGCCGACCTCGCGCGGTGGCTGTCGCTGGAGCTCGCCCTGCCTGAGCACGCCTTGCCCGAGCGGGCCCTGCCTTAGGGGCGCTGCTGCAGGGCGGGCCTTCGGCCCGGCGGGCCGTAGCCGGGAGCGCCCGGCTGGCAAGAAACGCCGGATCTGAACCGAACCGGGCCGCCGCTAGCCGCTACTCAATCTGCGAGTGAATCGCGGAGGTCACAGGTGAACGATCCGCACCGGGGCGCCGGCGCACCCATCCTCACTGCCAGTGCTTGCCGTCGGGACGGCGACGCTCAGTTGCTGGCCAGGATCGGCTGCGGCGACGAGGACGCCATGGCGGCGTTCTACCGCGAGCACGGCCGGGTCGTGCTCGGGCAGATCCTGCTCATGGTCGGCGAGCGCGCGTTCGCCGAGGAAATCTTGCAGGACACGATGCTGGCGGTCTGGCGCGGCGCCGGCTCGTTCCGGGGCGAGTCCTCGGCGCGCTCCTGGGTCATCGCCATCGCCCGGCGGCAGACCAGGGACAGGCTGCGCCGTCGGCGCCTGCCGGTGGTGGATGACGCTTCCCTGGCCGATCAGCCGAGTTCTGGCCCGGGGCCGGAGGTCATGGCCCTGGATCGCGCGGAACTGACCGAAGTGATGGGTGCGATACGGGAACTCGCATCAGTCCACCGTGAGGTTCTGAGCCTCGCCTTCGGCTCTGGGCTCAGCCTCCCTGAGGTCGCCGGCGTGCTGCAGATCCCGGTCGGGACAGTGAAGAGCCGCCTCACCGCGGCGCGTACCGCACTCAGCCGGATTATCGACGAGAAGGACCAGGACCGATGAACGCAGACCCCATTGACACCCACTCCTCTCATCTGGACCTCGAGGACCTCATCGCCGGGGCGACCGGCCAGGCGATCGGCGGCCGGGCCATGGAACACCTGGCC
>JASHUE010000244.1:0-2515 GCA_030040195.1 Streptosporangiaceae bacterium
GAGGCGGTCTCGGCCAGCGAGCTAGGCAGACGTTCCGACCTGGTCGTGAGCCTGGGCGGAGACGGCACGATGCTGCGGGCGATGCGGATAGCGGATCGCCAGCAGGCGCCGGTGCTCGGCGTGAACCTGGGCAAGCTGGGTTTCCTCGCCGAGGTCGACGTGCCTGACCTCCCTGATGCCCTATCGGCCATCGATGCGAAGGAGTTCACGGTCGAGCCGCGGCTGGCCGTCGACGCCATGATCGACGGTCAGGTCGTAACCGCCTTCAACGACATTGCCCTGGTCCGCTACCCGGGAGAGCCGACCGCGCAGGTGGCGGTACGTGCGGGCGGGCAGCCGTTCGTGAGCTATGCGGCGGATGCGGTCGTCGTCGCGACCCCGACTGGCTCGACGGCCTACAGTTTCTCGGCTGGCGGCCCGATCGTGAGCCCTGCGGTGGAGGCACTGCTGGTCACCCCGGCCGCGCCGCACTCGGCCTATAACCGCGGCCTGGTCCTGTCGGTGCACGATGGCCTGGAACTGGACTTGCTGCCCGGCAGCGGCCGGCTGGCGGTCGAAGTCGACGGCCAAGTCGCCGCGAACGTGAGCCAGGGAGACCGGATCGTGGTGGAGCCCCGCCCGGGGGCCGCCCACGTGGTACGCCTAGGCCGCACCACTTTCTATCTGCGGGCCCGCCGCAAGCTCCGGCTCACCGACTCCGCGGAGATCATTCCGGTTACGAACCAGCCTCGGCGATTGCCGTCTGGTACAGGGCAGTCATATCAGTACTGAACCGGGCCGCATACGACACAGACGGTGTGTCGCCGCCCTGCTCATAGCCCCCGATGACGCCGATCACGGTTCCCACGCTGCCCTGGGTGGTGGTGCTGGCCAGCAGCGGGCTGCCACTCGTTCCGTCGGCAAAGCCGCCGCAGTCGAAGACGAGTTGCGTCGTGCTGTAGGCCCGCGCCGTGTTGACGCAAGTGATCATCGTCCCGTCACCGTCCGGATACCCCGCAACCTCCACCTTCTGGCCGGGGGGCGCGCCGAACCCGATTGCCTCGCCTCCGGTGATCTGCTCAATGCTGGCCTTGGAGCCGTGCTGGCTCACGACCAGGAACGCGAAGTCGTCGTCAGGATCGGCCGATGAACTCCAGCGCGGGTCGACGATGACGCGGGTCACCGTCCAGATGCCGTAGGGCGTCTGCCCGTCGGCGTAGTCGGGGACGAAGGCGAATTCGCCCGCCGAGTGCGCGGTCACGCAGTGGGCCGCGGTGAGCACCAGGTCCCCGGACGGGCTGTCGACGACGCTGGCCGTGCAAAAGTGATTCCCGAGCGCACCAGTGGACGTCAGGGTGAACAGGGCGCCAACCGTCTGGGCCTGGCCAGGGATGGCGGTTACCGTGGGGGCACCCACGGCAGGAGCGGTGAGGATCAGGAAGCCGGCGCCGACGAGAGCAGCGATCACCACGGCTGCTGCCGTCACCAGCTTGATCAGCAAGTCACCTGGGGCGCGGCCGGCTGGCTCCCGCCGCGTCCGCAGCCATCAATCGTCCCGCCCCGCCGAGGGCACACGTGTCTCGCCCGGCGCATACCGCCCCTCTCAGTCGGGCCGGTTGCCCCCGGAACCGCCCTGTCAGTGCCCGTTTACCATCTCGTGACCGTTCTGGCGCCCATGGTAAGGGCCGCAGCCGCGCAGGTAAATACACGTAACCTGGAGATTTCCTGAGAGTAATGATTCCGCCAACTCCGGCTGGTCGCGCGGGGCGCCGCCGTCCCGCGAGCCTCCCGCGGCGCGCTGTCAGTCCGTCGTCGCCGCCCTTCGGGCCGTCTGATCGAGCTGGTCTCTATAGGCCGCCCACCCGGCCTCATCGACATCCGGAAGGCTGGAGCTGTCTGGCCGCAAGCCGGCCGTGCCGTCGATGAGTTCCCTGACGATGTCGGCCTGCCCGGCATGCCGGTGCGTCTCGGCGGTCATGTGGGTCATGATGCGGTGCAGGGTAACCTCGCCGTGCTCGCCCGGCCACCACGGCACGCGACCGATCGCATCGATGCCCAGAGCGTTGAACGTCTGGTCCGCGTGGGCCCATGCTCTGCGGTACCAGCCGGTGATGTAATCGCGGGACTCGCCGGCGGTGGCCCACATATCGGCCAACGGCTCGCGCTCGAGCAACTCGTCGTTTGCCCACGGGGGCGGATCGCTCATGGGGCGCCCGAACGTATCCCCGAAGTACCCGATCTCGCAGCCGGCCAGATGCTTGACCAGGCCTAGCAGGTTCGTCCCGGTCGGCGTGAGCGGGCGGCGGACGTCGTATTCGGGCAGCCCGTCGAGCTTCCAGAGCATGGCATCCCTGGCTTGCTGCAGGTACGTCCGAAGGTCGGTCTTCTGGTCCCAGACAGTCATGGCGGCCAGTGTGCCAGCCGCCACAGACACTTCGGCTCGGGTTAGCCGGCCGTCGTGCCCGGCCTGATGTCAGCCGTCTCGAGCGGCCCGGATCCTGGCTGCCGCCGCCGCTGCCACGCCAGGAGGCTGCCG
>JASHUE010000020.1:0-5983 GCA_030040195.1 Streptosporangiaceae bacterium
GGTCCACTTCGAGGCTGACCTCGCGGAGCGCGTGCACCTCGGCGGCGCCCAGGCCGTACACCTTTGACACCTGACGCAGTTCCAGCATGCTCACCGCGCCGTCCCCGCCCTCATCCTCAGCCGGGGCAGGTCGTCTCGCGACCGGGCCAGCGGCTCCACCGCGGCCCGCTTGATCCGGCCATCGGCGGCGTCCAGCCAGCGGACCACCGCATCCAGCCGGAACAGCTCCGCGTCCACCGCCAGCCCCAGCGCCAGGTCACGGCCCGCATCGGCATCCTTGATCCGGGTCCACTGCTGCATGAGCTCCACCAGGAAGCGGCGGTGCGCCTGGATGACCTCATGTACGTCCGTGCCCGGCACACGCATCGCCACCAGCACCTTGATCACAAGCTCGTCGCGCGGCGGCGAGGACATGTCCGGCGGAGTCCGCAGCCATGCAGCCAGTTCACGGTCGCCCTCGGCGGTGATCCGGAACCGCTTCTGCGGGCTGTCCCGCTCATCATCGTCGTCGGATTCGACAAGCCCGTCTCGCTCCAGCCGCTGCAGCGTCGTGTACACCTGCCCGATGTTCAGCGGCCAGACCTCGCCGGTGCCCGCCTCGAATTCCTCGCGCAGCCGAAGCCCGTACTTCGGCCCCTCGCTGAGCAGTGCCAGCAGCGCGTGCCGAACGCTCATGACTCCTGCCTAGTCGTTATCATACTGAGTATGCTACTGAGCAAGAAGGGATGTCGGCAAGCGTTTTATGCCACGTCCGGACGGCACCCACTCGCTGACGCCGGAGGAGTCCCGCGATTGCCTGGCCAAGTCGGGCGACACCAGGCGCACATCGTGAGGTCGAACCTAGCGAGTGAGCTCGGGAACTGGCCGGCTGCAGATGATGACGAGCGGGCGCCCATCTTCGACGAGGTGGGCGTCATCGCCTGGCGACCGGGCGCTGAGGGTGCCGCCGGATAGGGGAAATGAAGCTTCCCGCGGGGCCGCAGAGATCTGCTCGTCTGTGGCGGCAACATGACCGCGACGTACTTCGCTTCACAGGTCCTTGTTACCGGCCTGATCGACATCGCAGCGTCGTCGACTAGAACGTCGGCCGGGCGGTTCGGGTTGTTGGTCGTTAGGCCCACTCTGTGATCTCTCGGGACATAGGAATGACCCCGAAACCCACGAACTGGCCCTCATGTGACTCGGGGCTTGCGCAGTGTCAGGTCGATGAAGAATGGCGTGGACACCCACTCATAGTTGCCAGTCTTGCCAACGCGGAGCGCAGCGATCAGCGCGTCGACGTGCTCGGCCGCGACGCCCAGACTGACGGCGGCATCCTTGAACGCTTGAAGGGTGTTGGCGTGGATCTCGAAGGCAAGTTCCGGTTCGCCGAGGATGAAAAAGCCCTCAGCCGCGACAACTTCCAGGCCCGCTGCGCGGGCCGATCGTGGCAGGCCCTCCACGGCGCCGTACGGCACGCCGATGCGTTCCAGCATCTCGTGCAGCAAGCCGTAGTAGGCGTCGAGAGCATCCATGTGCGGATGGGATCGTGGCGGCGGGTTTCGCAGTGGCTCGTGCGCGATGATCCATCCGCCGGGGCGGACCAGCTGCGCGATTCTGCTCAGGGTGAGTGCCGGGTCGGCCTGGTGCATGAGGACCAGCCGGGTGAAGGCCAGATCGAAGGGCCCGCCCAGTGCGGCCGGATTAAGGCCGTGAATGTCACCGGTTACCAGCTCGACGTTGTCCAATCCGAGCCTCGCCGCGACTGAATGCGCGCGTTCGATGGCCAGCCCACTGACGTCGACGCCGACCACGCGGCCGCGAGGGCCCGCCATGTCTGCCAGGTCTGCCAGCGCGCCGATGGGACCGCACCCGCAGTCGATTGCCGCCCACCCATCGGACAGGCCAATCCTGCTGAACGCGCGCCTGGCCGGCGCTGAGGTGACCTCCGAGAAGGCCAGCAGCCGCCGCAGGTCTGCATCGTCGCCTTCAAGGATGTAGCGGCTGACGCGGCCTGCGATTGCCTCGGTCACCGGCGCGCCTCCTCGCTGCAATATGCGTACGATCGTTCGTACGATAACACACGAACGATCGTACGTATAAACTGGCGCGGTGGAAGACCGGACTACCAAGGGCCGCATCCTCGCCCGTGCCTACCAGCTTGCAGGCCTGTACGGCCTGGAATCGCTGACTATAGGCAGGCTCGCGGGCGAACTGGCCATGAGCAAGGCCGGGCTCTACGGGCACTTCGGCTCAAAGCAAGGGCTGCAACTCGAAACGATCCGGTACGCGCGGGCACAGTTCCTGCGCGATGTCGTCACGCCGGCCGAGTCCGCCCCCGATGGTGTGCCGCGGCTACTGGCAATGTGCGGGGCCCTGCTCTCCTACCGCGGTGAGACCGGGCTGCACGGCGGGGACTTCTGGGTCACCGTCTTTCACGAATACGCCGCTCGCAGCGGCCCGGTCCGGGCTGCGGTTGAAGCGACCATGAGATGGTGGATGCAGCGCCTCGAAGAACTGGTCACAGCCGGCATCGCACTACGACAGCTCATCCAGGACGACGCTGCGCAGGTTGCCTTTGAAATCCAGGCACTCCTGGGCGCCGCCAGCCACCAGTACTGGCTCCTTCATGACCTCGAAGCAATCACCCGCGGCGAAATGGCGATCCTTCATCGCCTCGAAACACTGCGCGGCCCTCGGTTCCCCGCGCTAGCCGAGCTACCGGGACCGGCCACCGGAGGCTCTGACAGACTCCTGCATGCGGCAGGCGAAGCGGGTTCGGTCAGCCCGCAACCGACCGAAGGCCCACGTTAAGACGGCCGCCATGTGTTAAACATGGCGTCCGGCGTCGACGTCGAGGACCGGCTCGGGCAAGATCCCGACATTGTGCTCAAGCAGCCGCCACCGCCCAAACCGCCGGGACAGGACCGACCAGCAGCAGTTGCCGAATGGCCCGAGCGGCCGCAGGTCGTCGGGAATGCCGAGTAGCCGGGCCGAGCCGAAGCCGAGGGCCCCCCCGTGGGCAACCACGACGGCCAGCGAGCCGCCGGGGAGGCTCTCAGCGATCCGCTCCATCGCGGCCGACGCCCGGTCGGCCACCGCCGCGGCGGTCTCGCCGTCGGCGGGAGCCCAGTTGGCGAACGCCTCGGGAAACTGGGCCCGGATCTCGTCGGCGGTCTTGCCCTCCCACGAGCCGCCACCGCGCTCGCGCAGGTCCTTGTCCAACTGCACGGGCAGCCCGGTAAGCCGGGCGAGAATGTCGGCCGTCTCGGTCGCCCGGCTGAGATCGGAGGAGAAAATGGCGTCCGGCTTCATCGCCGCCAGATACGGGGCAGCCCGCGTGGCCTGCTCCCGGCCGGCGTCGTTGAGGGGCACATCAGCCTGCCCCTGGAACCTTCGCTCCGCGTTGTACGTGGTCTGCCCGTGGCGCCACAGCACCAGTTTCACGATCTCCGCGGTGTCGCCGCCCGACCAGATGCTGCCCGACCCTGCCGTGACTGTCAGCGCCGGCCTCCGTCGCCGGTCCCCGATCCGTGGGCACCGGAGGCACCCACCGGCTCAGGCAGCGGTATCACCGGGCAGTCCTTCCACAGCCGCTCCAGTGAGTAGTAGACCCGCTCCTCGGCATGCTGGACATGCACCACGATGTCGATGTAGTCGAGCAGCACCCAGCGAGCTTCGCGCTCCCCCTCGGTCCTGGCGGGCTTGGCGCCGGCGTGGGCCAGTTTCTCCTCGATCTCGTCGACGATCGAGCGAACCTGGCGGTCGTTCGATGCCGAACAGAGCAGAAAAGCATCGGTGATGACCAGCTGCTCGCTGACGTCGTACGCAATGATGTCGGAGGCGAGCTTGTCAGCCGCGGCTGCGGCCGCGATCTCCACGAGCTCGACGGCCCTGTCGGTGGCAGTCACGAGTGCTGGCAGTCCTCCTCGGCTCGCCGGTTGGCCCTCATACGATCTCACGTTCCGGTGAAAACTGAACGTAGCCAACTGCCAGGCTATCCGGCGAATTCGAGACGCCAATCCAACTGGGGCCCGGATCCGACCGATAAACCGCATATAACGGATTCGTCTTACAGATAGTCTCACGAATCACAGAGTTCAGCTACCCCGTCTCGCGGCCAGGCTGGCCGACAGAAACCAGGACGCGACCAGCAGGACGCCGGCAACCAAGAACGGAACGCCGGGCGGCCATCTGGCCGACTGGATTGCCGCGCCGCTCCCCCGCAACGCGGCGCTGGCCGGCGAGACGCTGGAGAGCAGCGCCACCAGGACCGCTGCGATGGTGCTGAGCAAGGCGACCGCCTGGTGGCGGATCACCGGCGGGTTGAAGAACGTGCCGACAGCGGACCCGACGAGCACGCAGACAACCGCCTTGCCCAGACCAGCGGCCAGGCTAGCCCCGAGCGCATCTGGATGAACGTGCCGCACACCGCCGAAGGTCGCCAGCTCATAACCCGCGCCGGCGAGGGCCAGCACCGCCCCACCAGCCAGCCCGGTCAGCAGCACCGCGATCTGCGCCTTCCTCGGCCCGGCGGCGGCAGCCACGCACTCGCGAGCGGCCTCTGGCTCGGCCGTCAGCATCGACCTGGTCAGGAGCGCGACAACCGGCAACAGCATCGCGGCGCTCCAGTCGAGCCCATCGCCGAGCGACTCTTGCCCGCCGACCCCCGCGACCGAGATCAGCAGCACGTAGCTGATCAGCGGAAACACCCAGCGATGTGACCGGAGCAAAATGGCGGCCTGGTACCGAAGCAGGGCGCTCACCGGGCGTCCCGCGGCTCGGCACCGTTGGACCTGACTCCGACAACATGCACGTCATCCCAGCTCAGGAGCTGTCGCAGGACCGAGTCAGAGGCGGCCGCGAGCGCCACTAGCTCGACCCGGCTGGGACCGTCAGCGCGCGCCAGGCCAACTTCACGATTTTTGGAGGGAACGAGGCCTGCCCCCACGACTCCGGTCAGCCGCGCTAGCTGCGGCAGCGACTCGGGATCGACGCCCGACAGCTCGATCAGCACCGTGGCCTCGGGCGGCCCGCCGTCAGCCCGCTTCGCGTCCGCCGCCCCCGGGCCATCGAGCACCCGGACTTCCCCGCCGCCAAGCTGCCAGCGCTGGCTGACACGCCCGGCTAGCCTGGCCTGATGGTGGTCGACGAACATCACGGTCCCGCCGTCGGCCAGGCGCTCGGCGACCGCCGCGTCGAGCGTCCCTCGCGCTGCCTGATCGAGCCCGGTCCAGGCCTCGTCGAGGACGAGCAGGCCAGGCCGCGGCAGTAGCGCCTGGGCAATGGCGACCTTCTGGCACATCCCCTTGGACAGCGTGCGAAGCGGAGCGCCCGCGTGCTCCGCCGCCCCGAGCCGGGCGAGCCAGCGGTCAGCCTCGGCCCTGACCGACGGGCCGCGCAAGCCATGGATCCGGCCCAGGTGGATCAGGTAGTCGCGCGCCGAGAACGCGAGGCCGCCGGGAAAGCGCTCCGGCACGTAGCCGGTCGAGGGCCGCCCGCTGACCCGGCCCGCGGTCGGCACCGTGATCCCGGCTGCCAGCCGGAGCAGGGTGGACTTGCCGCTGCCGTTGCGGCCTTCCAGCCGGATCAACTGGCCCGCGGCCACCTCGACGCTCACGTCACGGACGACCCAGGGCTGGCGCAGGCCGTACCGCTTACCGACCGCTTCAAGTCGCAACTGAACCTCCAGGCAAAGCGTAGCGAGAAGCGGCGGCGACGGGGCGGGTTCACCCGGACGGCACCGCCGGGGCGGTATGTCACGAAATGGTGCAACACTGGCGGCAAACCCGCGAAAAACCGCCACACCAGGAGCAGGACGGTAGACAATGAGGCGCGCATTTAATGACAGATGCCCGCACGCGGGCGGGCGATACCGCACGACGACGCACCGGCACGCGGCGGGATCCCAGAGGCGGTTACTTTGAGTGTTATCGAAACGGCAGGCGCGCGCGTACTCACCGGCCACACGGGCGCGGTCAACTCGGTTGCCTTCAGCCCAGAC
>JASHUE010000245.1:0-3156 GCA_030040195.1 Streptosporangiaceae bacterium
GGCCTGCGCACCAGGGTCACCGAAAGGGTCGGCCGTGGCGGCGGAGCGGGCGGCGGCCGTGGCGGCTGGGACGGCGGCCGTGGCGGCAGAAACTACGATGGTCCGCCACTGACCCGCGGGCAGCGGTTCAGGCGCTGGCTGCTGTACGGCAGCTGGTGGCGGCACTGGACCATCAAGAAAGTCCTTGGCGTTCTCGGCGCCGGCGCAGCGGCGTTCATCCTGCTCTGCATCGGCGTCTTCTTCCTGCTGTACTCGATGACTCCGGTCCCGACTGCCGCGAGCGAGGAGGCGAGCTGGCAGTCGTCGAACGTGTACCTGGCTAACGGGCAGCTTCTTGGCACGTTCTCGAACGGCGGGCAGACCAGGCAGCTGCTGACGGCCTCCCAGATCCCCGCCGTGATGGCCGAGGCCATGACCGCGGCCGAGGACCGCGACTTCTACCACGAGGGCGGAATCTCCGTAACCGCCCTGATGCGGGCCGCCTACGACGACATCTTCGGCCACGGCGGACTGCAGGGCGGCTCGACGCTCACCATGCAGTACGCCAAGAACTACTACAGCGGCGTGAACTCCGGCCAGACGATCAGCACGGAGATCAAAGAGATCTTCATCGCCATGAAGCTGGGTCGCGAGGAGACCAAGACCGAGATCATGACGAACTACCTGAACGTCGTCCCGTTCGGCCCGACCGAGTACGGCCTGGGCGCGGCCGCACAGGCCTACTTCGACATCAACCTGACCAAGCCCGGGGCGACGCTCACGGTCCCTCAGGCGGCAATGCTCGCGTCAATGCCGAACGCGCCCGGCTACTTCGATCCCGACCCGAAGGCCGGGGCGGCCTACTCGGCGCTGGTGGCACGGTACGACTACGTGCTTACGAACATGGCCCGCGACGGCAACATCACGGCGCAGCAGGCCAGCACCTATGAAGGCACGTTCCCCAAGATCACGCCACCGGCGGCGATGGACGGCCTGACCGGTCAGGAGGGCTACCTCTGGCAGATGGTCCAGCAAGAGCTGGAGGCACCCAGGGCCTACGGCGGGTACGGCCTCACCGCGCAGCAGCTAGAACGAGGCGGCTACCAGATCCACACGACCTTCAGCATGTCCAAGGTGAATGCGCTGGTGGGCTCCGTTAATGCGGAGCGGGACGAGGTCGCGGCACTCCAGGGCTCGCCCATGCCGCAATACGACTGGATCGGCTCGGTCCTTGAAGACGCCAAGACCGGGGCCATTATCGCGATAGACGGCGGCCCCGGTTACGGCGTGAAGGATTGCGGCAAGGTCAATGTTGAGTGCGAGTGGAACCGGGCCGAGTCACCAGAGGAGGTCGGGTCCTCGTTCAAGCCGTACGTGCTGGCCACTGCCGTCAATGAGGGCATGAACGTCTTCACCAGCAAGCTGAACGGGTTCTCGCCGATCGCCATCCCGTACGGGACCACGGCCAGCCAGACGATGCTCTCGCTGCTCCATGCGCCGCCTGGCGAGAGTCAGTACTTCACGCCGAGCATGGATCAGTCGCAATTTTTCTACAATGGTCAGTGGTACAAGGTATTCGATGAGCTCGGCGAAGATTACAACACCGCCCAGCCGGTTAACATCGCGGCCGCGGTCTCTTCTGACCCCGCGTTCGAGGATCTGGCCCACCGAGACGGCACCATGAATATTGCCAACATGGCCGGCAGTCTCGGAGTCGGTGAGAATCCCTTCAACGCCAACTGCCCGATCGGCGGGACCGTCGCGCAGATGAGGGCCTGCAGCGACCTAACCAGCGCGCACGGCCTGGACTGGTATGCCGAGACCGGGTCGCCGTCGATCACCTTCGGCGGAAGTCCGCTCACCGCGGTCGAGCAGGCCAGCACGTTCGCGACGTTCGCCGACGACGGGCTCTACCACTCGCCGCACGTTATCGCGTTCGTGCAGCAGAACGGGAACACGCTGCCGTCCGATGTAGTGACGAGACGGGTGCTAAGCATTGAGGCCGCGGCCGACATTGACTGGGCGCTGTCGTTCGACAATAACTATTCGGGTGGAACCGCCGAGAACACGGTGTCCTTCCGGCGCGGCGGCATCATCGGCAAGACGGGAACGCTGGGCGTCGACGAGAACTCATCCGAGGCCTGGTTCGTCGGGGCGACGCCGGGCCAGTACTCCCTCTCGGTCGCGCTGTACACGGCGCTCGCAAACGGCACCACCCAGATCCTGAACTCGCTCCCTGCCGCCAACGGGACGGCGGGCGAGGATGGGGGTGCCTGGCCGGCATCGATCTGGAACAACTTCATGACGGCGGAGTTCGGGAACCAGTCCTGGCTGCCGGTGGACGAGGTATTCCCCACCTTTAACGGACTGCCCTTCGTGGCCTGGATCCAGGTCAAGGTCCCGCCGACCAGGCCGCTCTGCAAGCGAGGGCAGTTCCAGAACTGCACCTGCCCGCAGCACGGCTTCGGCTTCGGCTGCGGCAACCCGAACCCGACCCAAAGTTGCGGGCCGTTCACGGGCTTTGGGCAGTGCAGCACCCCGACCCCGAACCCGACGCCCACCACGAACCCGACGCCGACGCCGTCCCCGACGCCGACGCCGTCCCCGAGTGGCTTTACGCCGGGCACCACGGCGGACGTTTCCGGTTTGCGCGCCGCGCCTGCAGTTCTGACCGTGGCGGTTGAAGAGAAATCGGCGACTGCCGGCTCGGCCGCGCGGGTGCTGCTGACCTGACGTGGCCGGGAAGACGGCTGCCTGTCAGTCGGCTAGCTGCTGGCGCAGCCAGCGGACATCGACGCCTGGATCCGGGGTCTCGCAGATGATGGTTGCGTCGGCCGCCCGGACGACGTCGAGCAGGAGCTTCGGCTCGATCTGACCGGACTCGAGCGGCGCGTGCCGGTCGCGGCCGGAACCGAACTCGTCGCGCGAGTTATTGCAGTGAACGAGGTCGATCCGGCCGGTGATCGCCTTGATTCGGTCGACGATGGTCGCCAGGTCCTCGCCCGAGGAGAACGCGTGGCAGGTGTCGAGGCAGAATCCGACGTCACTGGTGTCGCCAGATGCATCGGCGATCGCGTCCCAGAGCCTGGCAATGCCATCAAGACCGCGGGCCATGGCCAGGTCGCCGCCGGCCGTGTTTTCGATCAGCATCGGCAGCGGGCGGTTGATCCGCTCAAT
>JASHUE010000246.1:0-3839 GCA_030040195.1 Streptosporangiaceae bacterium
GTCGCGAATGCCAACAGGTGCCCCGCTAGTCGTTTTTCGTCGAGCGCGTCACGTCGGCCGGCAGGTCCCTACGGTAGCGTTGCAAAGGCAACGTGATCCGTGCGACCGCGCTCGTTGGAGGACGACATGGTCCAGGCTTACATTCTCGTCCAGACCGAGGTCGGGAAGGCGGCCGACGTAGCCTCGAGCATCGGGCAGATCACGGGTGTAACCCAGGCCGACGATGTCACGGGGCCGTATGACGTGATAGTCCGGGCCGAAGCCGACAATGTGGATGATCTCGGCAGGCTCGTAGTCGCGCAAATTCAGGGAGTGCCGGGCATCACCCGAACCCTCACCTGCCCGATAGTGCACATCTAGGTCGGCAGCTGGGCACCGTGGGCTGCAACTAGGCAGCAGGCATCGGCTACCACTCGCCGACGGCGGCGAGCAGCGCCTTGGTCCTCGGGCCGAGCCCGATGGCGGCCGCCCGCCTCAGGTCGTCGGCGGTATCGACATCCCGCCGCAGACCAGCCGAGACCGGGAACTCCAGTTCCTCCGCCCCGGCGGCGCGGTGCCTGCTCGCCGACGCCACGCCGAACAGGGGCTCGAAGCTCCCGCCCGGCGCCGCCGCGTACAGCGTCGTCCCCGTGCCGTCGGCGTCGGGGACGAACGCCCGCTCGCGGGGCGCGACCGCACGGAGCGCAGTTGCCAGTTCCCCTGGCCGCAGCGCAGGCAGATCCCCTGCCAGCCCGGCCACCCCTCGTTCCGGCCATTGCTCGCGCGCATAACCGGCTCCGAAGGTCAGCGCCTCGTTCAGGCCGGACGCAGGCTCGTCGGCCAGGACCAGGGCGCCCAGGCGCTCCATCTCGGCGCACACCACGGTGTCGTCGGTGATCACCAGCACCGTCCGCACCGTGGCCGCCGCCACGGCCGCGGCCACGGTATCCGCCGCCATAGCCAGGGCCAGCTCAGCCCGGCCAGCCGCCGGCAACACCGTGAGCCGCGATTTGGCCTGGGCAAGTACCTTGAGGGGAACCACCAGCGACCAGTCGAGCGCGGCTTCCGGTGTCATGTACCTGATCCTGCCGTGACGCCTCGACACGGCGTCACGGGACCGGACAGACTGAACCACACGAGCGACCCAGAGGATTCCCGGATGACAAGCCAGAGGCCACCAAAGCGCGCGGACGGAAGCTATTCGAACGCATGGCGGAACGCCTCCAAGATCATCTTGCGCCCTGGCATCCGGATGATGATGCGGCTGGACTGGCGCGGGCAGGATCACATCCCGGCCGACGGACCGGTCATCCTGGCCGCCAACCATTTGTCGTACATGGACATATTCGCGGTCTCGCTGTTCGCCGACAGCGCCCGGCGCTATCCCGTCTTCCTGGCGAAGTCGTCGCTGTTCGCGATCCCGGTGCTGGGCACGATCATCACGAAGCTGGGCCAGCTGCCGGTCTACCGCGGCCAGGCCGACGCCGCCCTGGTGCTGCGCGAGGCCGAGATGGTCGCGCGGAACGGCGCGTGCGTGATCTTCTACCCCGAGGCGACGGTAACCAGGGACCCCGACAAGTGGCCGATGGTGTCCAAAACCGGGGTGGCGAGGCTGGCCAAGGAGACCGGCGCGCCGGTCATCCCGGTCGCGCACTGGGGTGCCGAGCGGATCCTGCCCTACGGGAGTTACCTGCCGCGGCTGCTGCCCCGCAAGACGGTCAAGATCGTGGCCGGGCCGCCGGTGGACTTGTCGGAGTTCACCGCCGAGCCTCCCACCAGCCAGGTGCTGCGAGCGATGACCTCGAAGATCATGGGGGACGTGGCTGACCTGCTCGGTGAACTGCGCGGCGAGACGCCGCCCGCCGAGCCGTACCATCCCGCGGTCGCGCGCCGCAAGCTCCGGCAGGACCTGCGGACGCTCCAGCAGAGCGCAACGCTGCAGGAGGACCCAGCGCTGCAGGAGGACCCAGCGCTGCGGGAGATCCCGGCGCTGCAAGAGAGCAGTTCGCTGCAGGAGAGCACCGCGAGCGACACCTCTGAGGGCAGCACAAAGCCGTGAAGGCAGCCGTACTCGGAGCCGGCTCGTGGGGAACGACGTTCGCCCAGGTGCTATCCGATGCAGGGAACGAAGTCGTGCTGTGGTGCCGGCGGCCCGAAGTTGCGCGGTCGGTCATGGAAACCCGCCAGAATCCGGACCGGCTGGCCGGGATCGTGTTGCCAGAAGGTCTCCGCGCGACTGCTGACCCCGCCGTGGCGCTCGACGACGCCGAGCTGGTCATTCTCGCCGTCCCGGCCCAGACCCTGCGGCACAACCTGGCCGCCTGGCGCGGCCTGCTGCCGCCTGATGCCCTCCTGGTGAGCCTCATGAAGGGCATCGAGCACGGCACCGGCCTACGTATGAGCCAGGTCATCGCCCACGTGACCGGGGCGCCGCCCGGGCGCATCGGCGTCATCTCCGGGCCCAACCTGGCGCTGGAGATCGCGAGCAGGCAATACGCTGCCACGGTGGTGGCGAGCGCCGACGAGGCCACCGCGTGCCAGCTGCAAAAGGCGTGCCACGCCAGTTACTTCCGGCCATACACCAACACCGACGTGGTGGGCTGCGAGCTCGGCGGCGCGGTCAAGAACGTGATGGCGCTGGCCGTCGGCATCGCAGTCGGGATGGGCCTGGGCGACAACACCAGGGCGATGCTCATCACCAGGGGCCTGGCGGAGATCGCCAGGCTCGGCGCGGCGCTCGGAGCCGATCAGCACACGTTCGCCGGCCTGGCCGGGATGGGCGACCTCGTCGCCACCTGCAGCTCGCCGCTGTCCAGGAACCGGACGTTCGGCGAGCTACTCGGCCGCGGCATGCCGCTGGCGGAGGTGGAGGCGACCACCCAGGCGCGGGCCGAGGGCGTAAAGTCCTGCCAGCCGGTGCTAGAGCTGGCCCGCGCACATGGTGTCGAGATGCCGATCACCGAGGTGATCGTGGCCGTCATTCACGACGGCCTGGACATCGGACAGGCTGTGCTGATGCTGGCCAGCAGATCGGCTAAGCCGGAGCGTTACGGCCACTGATGACGGGGAACTGAGCCTCAGCCAGACGGGGCACTTGCTGGCGGCTGGTCAACCGGGACGGGAGCACAGGTGAACGGGCAGCACAAGATCAGGGTCGCCGTGGTCTTCGGCGGGCGTGGGCCGGAGCACCCGGTTTCGTGCATGGGGGGCGGCAACATCCTGGGGGCGATCGACCGCACCAAGTACGAGGTCATCCCGATCGGGATCACGACCGACGGCCACTGGGTCCAGGTCGCGGACGAGCCGGACCGGCTCGCCATCGAGGGTGACGTGCTGCCCTCGGTGGAGGCCGCGGCCGTGCCCGGCACGCAGGTCGTGCCCTGGTCCGGTACGGAGGGCGCGCGGGTGTCGGCTGAGGCTGTGCTGACCGAGGGCGGCGGGCTGGTCGCCAGCGCCCCGGCGCACATCCCGCAGCTGTTCGGCGACGTGGACGTGGTGTGGCCGGTCCTGCACGGGCCGTACGGCGAGGACGGCACGATTCAGGGCCTGCTGGAAATGGCGGGTGTGCCCTACATCGGCGCGGGCGTGCTGGCCAGCGCGGTCAGCATGGACAAGGAGTACATGAACCTGATCTTCAAGTCCAAGGGGCTGCCGGTCGGGCCGTACGTGGTCGTGCACGAGCGCGACTGGCCAGCCGGCCCGGCGGAGCACATGTCGGTCGAGGCCAAGCGGGTACAGGACGAGATCGCCGAGCTCGGCTGGCCGCTGTTCGTCAAGCCCGCGCGGGGTGGATCGAGCATTGGCACGTCCAAGGCCGGGGACATCGGCGAGCTGCACGAGGCCATCGCGCTGGCCCGCGC
>JASHUE010000247.1:0-5919 GCA_030040195.1 Streptosporangiaceae bacterium
GAACACTAGCGAAACTCACACGCTCTACCTTACGAATATTGCGAATCTGGCGGCTGGCCGACGAGCCCGGCCCGCCACCCTAGGACCCGACTGAGCGCAGCCGCTGATGCCAGGCCAGCGCGGAAGTGTCGGTCAGCGACGCTATCTGGTCAATGACCACACGCAGCCGGGCGCGGTCGTCCGCCGCCGCCTCGAACGCCGGCCGGAAGAGCGGGTCGAGCGCCGCGGGCGCGCCGGTCATGATGCTCTCGGCGAGCTCGGCGATGATCTCGCGCTCGCGCGCCTGCGCCGCAACCACGCCCGACCGGCTCATGACGTAGTGCGCTGCCACGCCCTTGAGCAGCGCGCACTCGAGTCGCTCCCGCCGTGGAACGATGAGGTCCGCCGCGTACCGGCACAGCGGCGGCGCCCCGGCCGGGCGCGTCGCCTGCGCCGCCGCGCCGCAGAACCGTCCGATCAGCTCGCTGGTCAGGTTCTTGACCGCGGCCACCGCGAACGGGCTGCCATCGAACTGCGCCGGCCAGTAGTCGAGCTCGAGCAGCCCGCCGAAGACCTCGATCAGCTCGGCCTCCGTAGTGTCACCCGGCGGGCAGTACGCGGTCAGCGTGAGCCTGGCAACCGCCTGCCGTTCAGCCTTGTCCCGCAGCACCGCAAAGGTGACCAGGCCCGCGTGCAGGCCGTCCTCAACGTCGTGCACGGAGTAAGCGACGTCGTCGGCCCAGTCCATGACCTGGGCCTCCAGGCACTGCTGCTCCTCCGGGGCACCCTGCCTGATCCAGGCGAACGCGTCGGCGTCGTCCCCGTACGCGCCGTACTTGCCCGACGAGCTGGCCGCCTCCCCCGGTCCGAGCCACGGGTACTTCAGCGTCGCGTCCAGCGTCGCCCTGGTCAGGTTCAGGCCGGCGCCGGGCACCTTGGCCTCCAGGCGCGTGAGCAACCGGAGGCTCTGCGCGTTCCCCTCAAAGCCGCCGTGGCCCGCCGCAAGCTCGGCCAGCGCCGCCTCGCCGTTGTGGCCGAACGGCGGATGCCCGAGATCGTGCGCCAGGCAGGCGGCGTCGACCAGGTCAGGGTCACAGCCGAGAACGCCGCCCAGCTCCCGGCCGATCTGCGCGCACTCGAGGGAGTGGGTCAGCCTGGTGCGCGGGAAGTCGGCAGATCCGACGGCGACGACCTGCGTTTTGGCCGCGAGTCTGCGGAGCGCGGCACTGTGCAGCACCCGGGCGCGGTCCCGTACGAACGGGCGGCGCCCGGCGCCGTCTGCGCGCTTCGGCGGCTCGTCAGCCCGCCTGGCGCGGGCCGGCTCGTCGTAGCCGCCACATTCGCCGGCCAGTGTCACCTGCTGTCGCTGCCTCCCGATGTCTCCATCACCGCCGCGCGTCCGGCCTCCAGCCGCGCCACCGGCACCCGGAACGGCGAGCAGGACACGTAATCCAGCCCCGCGGAGTGGAAGAAGTGGACCGAGTCCGGGTCGCCGCCGTGCTCGCCGCACACGCCGATCTTCAGGTCAGGCCTCGTGGCCCGGCCCTCCTCGACGGCGATGCGCACCAGCCGGCCGATGCCGTCCACGTCGATCGTCTCGAACGGGGACACGCCGAACACGCCCAGGTCGATGTACCGGCCGAAGAACGAGCCCTCGACGTCATCACGCGAGAAGCCCCAGCCCATCTGGGTCAGGTCGTTGGTGCCGAACGAGAAGAACTCGGCCGCCTGGGCGATCTGCCCGGCCGTGAGCGCGGCCCGCGGCACCTCGATCATCGTGCCGATCAGCGTGTGCACCGAGGTCCCGGTCTCCTCCGCCACCGAGGCCAGCACCTTCTCGGTCTCCTCGCGCGCGGCCTCAAGCTCCTGCACCGCCCCGACCAGCGGGATCATGATCTCCGGCTTCGGGTTGCCGCCGGCCTTGACCCGGTCGACCGCGGCGTGGGCGATCGCCCTGACCTGCATCTGGTAGAGGCCGGGAATCACCAGCCCGAGCCGAACGCCGCGCAGGCCCAGCATTGGGTTCTGCTCATGCAGCCGCCGGACCGCGTCCAGCAGCTTGTGGTCGGCATTGGTCGCGGTGTCCCCGGCCAGCGCGATCTTGACCGAGAGCTCGGTGAGGTCGGGCAGGAACTCGTGCAGCGGCGGGTCGAGCAGCCGGATCGTGGTCGGCAGCCCGTCCATGGCCTCGAAGATCTCCACGAAATCGCCGCGCTGCAGCGGCTCAAGCGCGTCCAGTGCCGCCTGGCGGGTGGCGTCGTCGTCGGCGAGGATCAGCCGCTCCACGAGCTGGCGCCGCTCGCCGAGGAACATGTGCTCGGTGCGGCACAGGCCGATGCCCTGGGCGCCGAACCGGACGGCGCGGGCGGAGTCCTCGCCGGTGTCGGAGTTGGCCCGCACACCGAGGCGGCGCTTAGCGTCGGCGTGCGTCATGATCCGGTGCACGGCCTCCACCAGCTCGTCGGACTTCGGATCGAGCTTGCCCTCGAAGTACTCGACAACCGGCGACGGGACGACCGGGACCTCGCCCAGGTAGACCTGGCCCGAGGTGCCGTCGATCGAGATCACGTCGCCCTCGTTCACGGTTATCCCGCCGGCGGATGTGAACTTCCGGCCGGCCACGTCGACCTCAAGCTCCTCGGCCCCGCAGACGCAGGTCTTGCCCATGCCGCGCGCGACAACTGCCGCGTGGCTGGTCTTGCCGCCGCGGCTGGTCAGGATGCCCCTGGCCGCGATCATGCCGTGCAGGTCGTCCGGGTTGGTCTCGCGCCGGACGAGGATGACATCCTCGCCCCGGTCGGCCCACTCGACTGCCGTGGCCGAGTCGAACACCGCCTGCCCGACCGCCGCGCCCGGCGACGCCGAGACCGCCTTGGTGATCTTCTCCGCATCCGGCCCGGCGTCAAACCGCGGGAACATCAGCTGCACCAGCTGGGCACCGGTGACCCTGGTGAGCGCCTCGTCCATGTCGATGAGGCCCTGGTCGACTAGTTGGGTGGCGATCCGGAAGGCCGCGGCCGCGGTGCGCTTGCCCACCCTGGTCTGCAACATCCACAGCTTGCCGCGCTCGATGGTGAACTCGATGTCGCACAGGTCCTTGTAGTGGTTCTCGAGCGTGGCCATGATGTCCATCAGCTCGTGGTAGGACTTAGCGTCGATCTGCTCGAGGTCCTGGAGCGGGACGGTGTTGCGGATGCCCGCCACCACGTCCTCGCCCTGCGCGTTCTGCAGGTAGTCGCCATACACGCCCTGCTGGCCGCTGCCCGGGTCGCGGGTGAACGCGACACCCGTGCCCGAGTCCATGCCGAGGTTGCCGAACACCATCGCGACGATGTTGACCGCGGTGCCGAGGTCGGCCGGGATCCGCTCCTGCCGCCGGTACAGGATCGCGCGGTCGGCGTTCCAGGAGTTGAACACGGCCATCGTGGCCAGGTCCATCTGCTCCCGCGGGTCCTGCGGGAACTCCCGCCCGGCGTCGGCGCGGACGATCGCCTTGAACTGCTCGACCAGGGCCGCCAGGTCCTCGGCGTCGAGGTCGAGATCGTTCTTGGTGCCCTTGGCGTCCTTGGCCCGGTCGATAGCGTGCTCGAACTGGGCGCCATCGATGTCCAGCACGGTCTTGCCGAACATCTGGATCAGCCGCCGGTAGGAGTCCCAGGCGAACCGCTCGCTGCCCGCCTGCTTGGCCAGGCCGTGCACCGACTCGTCGGACAGGCCGATGTTCAGCACCGTCTCCATCATGCCCGGCATCGAGAACTTGGCCCCGGACCGGACGCTGACCAGCAGCGGGTCCGCGTGATCACCGAGCTTGCGGCCGATCTGCCGTTCCATCGCGGACAGGTGCTCGGTGACCTCCGCCGCCAGGCTCCCCGGCACCATGCCGTGCTCGAGGTAGTAGCGGCACGCGTCGGTGGTAATGGTGAAACCGGGGGGAACGGGCAGGCCCAGGTTGGTCATCTCCGCCAGGTTGGCGCCCTTGCCACCCAGCAGGTCCTTCATGTCCTTGTTGCCCTCGGTGAAGTCGTAGACGAGCTTCGGCACTGCTCTGCACTCCTGCCTGGCCAGCCCGGCTCTCGACCTGCACGGTGCCTGGGCGGCTCTCTGATCGCTCCGCTGTGTTGCGGCCTGTCGGCCCTTATCACCGAGCCTAGCGACCCGTCCATATCGGTGGCGCGCCGGTCACCGGACGTGAAATGAACAAACCGGAAACCCAAAATCGGTCCGCGCCGGCTGCCCGCCAGCCAGGACGAGAATTTCTGGGTCAGGCGAGCAGCAGATCGGGCTGATGTTCGTGTCTGTGTCATGGAACTAGACGGCACGGCGCTCACCGGGCAGCGCGACTGGCCGGGAGGCAGCGACCGCTCCCGCGCCGGGAGCGGAGGGGACGAGCGCGCCAAGGCGGTCACTGCCCTGTTCGCCGAGAATGCTCTCGGTCTTATCCGGCTGGCCCACATCATGCTCGGGAACGCGGCCGTCGCCGAGGACATCGTGCAGGACGCGTTCTGCGGCCTGTACCGGCGCTGGCCGCAACTCAGTGACCAGTCACGGGCACTCGGTTACGTAAGGTCGTCCGTGCTGAACGGATGCCGGTCGGCGATGCGGCTGCGTCCCACGGTCGAGCTCGTGGAGGGACATCAGCCGCCTGCCGCCTCGGCCGAAACGGCGCTGCTAGCCGCTGAGGAAGGCCGCGAGGTACTCCGGGCGCTGCGCCGGTTGCCCGACCGGCAGCGCGAGGTGCTGACGCTGCGGTACTACCTCGACCTGCCCGACGACCAGATCGCCGCCGCGATGGGCATCGGACCTGGCACGGTCCGGTCCGCTGCCCACCGGGCGCTCGCCGCGCTGCGCAAGGCACTCAAGGAGACGTCATGAACCTTACCGAAGACCGGCTGCGGGCAGTGCTCAGGAAGGCCGGGGACGAGATCGTGCCGGAGCGGGTCCGGCCGCTGGATCTTCGGCCGCAAGGCGCCCTCCGGCTCGCGGCCCGCAACCCGACCGAGCGCTGGCGTCGCAGCCGCTGGCTCCAGGCCCTGGCCGCAGCCACGGCCGTGGCGGCGGTCGCGATCGCCGCGACCGCGATCGCGACCGCACCGACCCGGCGCGGCGGTGCTCCCAGCTCAGTCGCTCCCGCCACAGTGGCCCGCAACCGCAGCGTGCCTCCGTATTACGTCGCCATCATGGCCCCTCCCAAGGGCGCGTTCGTCACCACAATCCGGGACACGACGACCGGTGCCGTGCTGACTACGGTGCGGCCACCCAGGGGCGAGTCGTTCTTCGACGCCGTGCCGGGGGCCGACGACACATTCGTGCTCGAAGCCAACCAGCGCACAGATCGCCTTGGGCTATTTCTGCTGCGGTTCAATCCGGCCGACCGCGGCACCACGCTGACCAGGCTGCCCATCCCGGCGACGCTCAGCACCGGCGGGCTGGCCATGTCGCCGGGCGGCACCGAGCTCGCCGTGGCCAGCGAAGGGTTCCCCGGCGGGCCGTCGAATCTGCAGATCTACACCTTGTCAGGACAGCTGATCCGGCAGTGGCAGGGCCCCGGATTGATCTGCCAAGCAGGCGGGACCGCGGTCGAGGACGAGCTGGATTGCGTGTCCTGGACCACGGCCGGGTACCTGGCGTTCGGCTGGACCAGCAACGGCACGAACGTCGCCGCGGATGGCATCAGGCTAATCCGGCCGACGGTTTCCAGCGGCAGCTTGCTCGGCGCTAGCCGCCTCGCCGTGCCCCTCAAGATGGCCGACATTTCGAGCTTCGTCGTGTCCGGTGACGGCACGACAATCGCCGCCGACGTCCTGCTCCATCCCCGCTCCGGAGGGTTCTACAGCGCGTTCGAGGAGTTCTCTGCGGCCACCGGCAAGATGACCCGACAGTACTGGCCAACGCGCCGGGATGTGGCCGGGACGGGGACCGTGTTCTGGAGCAACCGGACGG
>JASHUE010000248.1:0-2806 GCA_030040195.1 Streptosporangiaceae bacterium
AGATTCTGGCCGTAGTCGGACCGGTACCTGGCCGCGGAGATGCCAGCCTGGGCATCATGACGGGTGACCAGTTCACGCCGCTGCCCAACGCGCGTGGTATCGGCTTCGCTGCCTTCTAGCCGACCTCGCCGATCAGCTCGACCGCCACGGCACGGTCGGCCGTCTCCTCCCAGGAAATGCTGTCCTGCAAGCACCAAAAGGCCATAGGACCGTGTCTCTGAACCATGAAGATGCCGCCATACCGCGCCGGCGCCGCCACGCCGGTCGCTGAGGGCTCAGGTCTCCCGCCAGCGTCCGAGGGATCCGGTGCGGCAGTTGCGGCACTGTACCGGGAGCACGCACTCGGGCTGATCCGGCTTGCGTACGTCTCGCAGGGCAGCCGTACCGCCGCCGAGGACATCGTCCAGGAGGCGTTCTGCGGCCTGTACCGCCGCTGGGACCACCTGTCGAGCCCCGACAAGGCCCTGGCCTATCTGCGCTCCAGCGTGCTGAATGGCTGCCGGAACGCCGCTCGCCGCTCGGCCCGCTCGCCGCGCACCGTCATTCATCTGCTGCCGGCCGACTCGGCCGAGTCCGCGGCCCTGATCGGGGAACTCCGGCGCGAGGTGATCGCCGGGCTGCGGCGGCTGCCCGCCCGCCGGCGCGAGGCACTCGTGCTCCGCTTCTATCTCGATCTGTCGGATTCACAGATCGCCGAGGTCATGGGCATCAGCGTGAACACCGTGCGATCCACCCTCCGCCGCGGCATCGCCGCACTCGGCATCGCGCTGAAGGAGATGTCATGAGGTGCACAGAAGATCAGTTCCGCGGCATCCTGCGCGAGGAGGCCGCAGACGTCAGGGCGGAGACCGTACCGCCATTGAGGCTGCCCGCCGGGTCTCCTGCTCGTCTCCGGGGCGCAGCCTCGCGCGGCAGGCGCTGGCTGGTCCCGCTGGGCGCGGCGGCCGCGGTCACCGCGATTGCCGTGGCCGCGACGGTCGTTGCCGATGGTAGCCAAGCACCCCAGCCGGACGCCGCAGCGCCGGGCCTGTGGCACGGCGTACCCGCGTATTACCTCCTCGTGACAAACGACCCCAAGCATCGGGCAACGGTGGAGGCGTTCGTGCGCGACACCCGATCGGGGGCGACGGTCGCCACCGCCCATTCCCCTGGGGACTGCAGCTTCCTGGCAGTGTCTGCCGCGGCCGACGACCGGACATTCGTGATCGAATGCCTGCTCGACCCTAGGAAAACGCACTCGCAGGGGGACCGGCTGCTGCTGGCACGGTTCGATCCGGTCACCCATCGGTTGTCGGTGACCGCGACGCGCCTCCCGCTTGTCTCCCCTAACTCAAGCGTCGCCATCTCGCGCGACGGGACCAGGATTGCCGTTCTGTCCGCCAACGTTCCCAGCGCCGGCGATGGGAAGGCGCCGAAGCAAACCCTCAGCGTCTACTCCATCGCGACCGGCACGGTCCGGACCTGGAGCGGCAGCTACTTTGTCTACATCGACCCGGCGGGGTCAAGCGGAATCAGCTGGGGACCGGGCCCGCTGCTGGCCTTCGACTACACCAAATTGGCCGACGACAGCGTCTATTCGGTCGAACTGCCCGGCAGTGGCATCCGGCTGCTCAACACCAACGCGCGGTCCGGGAGCTTGCTGGGAGCGAGCAGGCCGGCGGTGCCGACGGCGCACCTTCCCGGCGGTTACCAGCAGGTCGGCGAGATGGCGATATCCGGGAATGGGGCCATTGTGGCCACTGTTCTCACGGCGCGGCCTGGCAATCTGACCGGCACCGAGTTTGCCGAGTTCTCGCTCGCGACCGGCAAGCTGCTGCGGCGCTGGCTACCATCGGCCGACTCGGATGAGTGCGTCCTGTGGAGCGATCTCACCGGGAGAACCCTGGTGGCGATGGGCTCGACAGGCCGGACATGGCGGGACTTCGGCTTCGGGATCATGACGGGAGACCGGTTCACGCCGCTGCCGCTGGCGGGTGGGATCGCCGGGTTTGCGGCCGCCTTCTGAATGCTCAGGAGGGTTTGCCGGCTAGCAGCCGGCGAGCCGCTCCGACAGGTAGCCGACCAGCTTGTCGATCCCGACCCGCTCCTGCTTCATCGAGTCCCGCTCGCGGACCGTGACGGCCTGGTCCTCCAGCGACTCGAAGTCGACGGTGACGCAAAACGGCGTGCCGATCTCGTCCTGGCGGCGGTACCGGCGCCCGATCGCGCTGGCGTCGTCGAAGTCGGTGTTCCAGTGCCGGCGCAATTCGGCAGCGATGTCCCTGGCCTTGGGCGAGAGGTCAGCGTTGCGCGATAGCGGCAGCACGGCGACCTTCACCGGGGCCAGCCGCGGGTCGAGCCGCAGCACCGTGCGCTTTTCCATGTTGCCCTTGGCGTCCGGCGCCTCGTCCTCGGCGTAGGCCTCGAGCAGGAACACCAGCGTGGCCCGGTCCGCGCCGAGCGCGGGCTCGATCACGTACGGGATGTAGCGCTCGTTCGTCTCGGGATCCATGTAGGACAGGTCCTGCCCGGACGCTTTGCTATGCACGCCGAGGTCGTAGTCGGTGCGGTTGGCGAGGCCCTCGAGCTCTCCCCACTCAGTGCCGGGGAAGTCGAACCGGTACTCCAGGTCGACCGTCCGCTTGGAGTAGAACGACCGCTTTTCTGCGGGGTGCTCGTACCGGCGGAGATTCTCCTTGCTCAGGCCGAGGTCGAGGAACCAGGACTCCCTGGCGTTGATCCAGTACTCGTGCCACTCCTCGTCGGTGCCGGGCTTCACGAAGAACTCCATCTCCATCTGCTCGAACTCGCGGGTGCGGAAGATGAA
>JASHUE010000021.1:0-2777 GCA_030040195.1 Streptosporangiaceae bacterium
TCCGGGGCTGGGCCGGATCCGTGAGATGGCGCTCGGGATGTCCGGGCTCCTGAGGCGGGGTTTTGACCCTGGCCCGGCCCTAGGTCTTGCGACCGATGCCCGGCCTGGGCCGGGCGTTGGCCCTCGGCCGGGCGTTGGCCCTCGGCCGGTCGGGACCTGGCTGGTCCCGGCGATGCGCGAGCGGTTCCGGGATTCACGCGATCCTCTTCGCGCGGCTCCTCATTGTCTGCATGCGGCGCCGCCATCTCTTTAGGCTAGCGGTTGTGGTTTGCCGAAACTCCTGCAGGTAACGTTTCTTGCAATGTGATGACCGAGCACGGGGGAATCGATGAGCGGGCCACAGAATGACCCGACTACGCGTGAAGACCGCGCCGCTGCCGCCCGGCGTGCCGCTGGGGTTCGGAGGCCAGAAGGGGGCATGCGAGTCCAGATCGGCTGGTCCAGACCACGCCGAATAGCGGGCGGCACCGGGTATTTCCTGAACTGCGTGCTGTCGCTGGTCGTCTTGGTAGCCAGCGGCTTCGCCTATGTCGCGGTACGCGAACTGGGTGGTATCGGCGGCTCGAATGCCATTATCAGTGGTCCCTCTATTGGCACGCAGAATATCTTGCTGATGGGCATAGAAAGCCGAAGGTACTGGAATGGTGATATCCTGCCGCCCAGCATTCTAGATCAGCTCCACGCGGGCAGCGCAGCGGCCGTTGCCGCCGGTGTCGGCGGAAATGACACCAACACCCTTATCATTATCCACATACCGGCAGGCGGTAAGAAGGCAGTCGGTTTCTCTATTCCGCGGGACGACTGGGTTCAGTTTGCTGACACGGTTGGCCCGGAGCAGCAGGGAAAGATCGATCAGGCGTATGGCGTGAGCCTGTATTACCGGGAACAGCAGATCGAGGCCAGCGACCCGCACATCAGCCAGGATCGTCTGGCGTTCTTGGGTAACGAGGCCGGCCAGGCCGCAGCCGTCGCCACTGTGGAGCAGTTGACCGGGGTTCATATTGATCACTTCGCCGCCGTGAACCTGTACGGGTTCTACGAGCTGGCCGAGGTGCTCGGTGGCGTCGAGGTCTGCCTCAAGCACGCGGTCCACGACCAGAACTCCGGTGCGAACTTCCACGCCGGTTATCAGCACCTTGACGCCTCGCAAGCGCTGGCCTTTGTGCGGCAGCGCGATGGCCTGCCCAACGGTGATCTGGACCGGACACATCGCCAGCAGGCCTTTCTCGACTCGGTGATGCATGAACTGCAAACCGATGGCGTGCTCGACGACCTGACGAAGGTGCAGGCCCTGATAACGGTCGCCAAGCAATACGTCATCACTGATGCGGGGTGGAACCTGCTGGACTTCGCGGCCCAGATGCGTGACCTTACAAGCGCCAACCTCGTTTTCCGCACACTGCCGATCGCCGGATACCAAACGATCGATGGACAGGACGCCAACGTCGTCGACCCGGCCTACATCAAGGAGATCGTGCGCGCGGCGTTCGCCGCCACCACGACGTCCTCCAGCCCTGCGCACCACGCTGCTCTTGGCAAAAAGACCACCGTCAACGTCCTCAATGGCGGTCAGACGACGGGGCTGGCCAGGCGCATCTCGACGGCGCTCCAGCGGACGGGCTTCGCGGCGGGCAAGGTCGGGAACACGGGCCTAAGAACGAGCACGAGCGTCCTGTATGGCGCGGGCGCGTCCGCAAGCGCCAGGAAGATTGGCGCCATGTTCGGCGTCATGGCCGTGCCCGCCGCCGCGGTGCAGCCCGGTCAGGTCGAGATCCTGCTCGGCACGACCGCGACCTTCCCGGCAAGCCTCGCCGCCAGTGACGCGGCTGAGACCGCGCCGACGGCGACGCACAGCCCGAGTATGAGCTCCGTCATCCCGACGAGCGGTCCGCAGGGCGGCGCGGTCAGCGCGCAGAACGGCATTCCGTGCGTGAACTGAGCGCTCCGCTGGCCCGCCTGGCCGGAGGCGGAGTACCCCGAGGACGGTCAGTCGCTCCGGCTCGCTAGTCCTGACCGGTAGCGGCGCCGGCGTTGATGGTGGCTTGGCCAGCTGCATGACCCCGTTCCGGCGATGCCCTGCTGTGAAATCGCCTGCCCTGTTGGTGCGCTGCGAGGCGGTCTAGAACATGCCGCCGATGTTGTGCCTGCGCCTGGTGCCGATGCCGCCGAAGCTGCCCGGCGTGCCGAACCCCCCCAGCCGGAAGCCGCCTCCGCCAGGCCCACCGCGGCCGGGGCCGGGGACCGAGTCGATCAGGATCCCGCCTAGGATTGCGCCGCCGAAATCGCGGGCGCCGCCGCTCGTGGCGACCTGGCCCTGCTGGCCCGCACTGAACTGCGCGACGTCCTGCTGGGCGAGCGCCCCGGCCTCCTCGGCCAGGGCGTCGGCGTGCTGCGCTTCGCTTAGCGCAGCCTCGGCGTTGTCCTGCGCGGACGCGATCGCCTGCTGGAAATGTCGGCGCGCCTCGGCCAGTCGCGTCCTCGCGGTCGCGCCCACGCCGCCGCGCCGCGTGGTGATGAAGTCCTCGGCCGCCGTGATGGCGCTGCGCGCGACGAGCATGACCTGGTCAAGCACCGCCCCGGCCCGGTCCTGACGATCGCGCTCCGCCCTCGCGCTGGCCAGCGTGTGGTCGAGGGCGGCATCCGCCTGCGCGAGATCACGCAGTGCCGTGAGTGCGTCGAACGGCGCCCCTGACCGCACCTGCTCGCGGACGTTCGAGGCGGCGGCCTGGGCTCGGCTGACCACCGCCGTCCGGTCATCCAAACTGCCGGCCAGCAGT
>JASHUE010000249.1:0-4079 GCA_030040195.1 Streptosporangiaceae bacterium
GAGACGTTGCCATCCCCGAGGCCCACATTGCCGCCGGACTGGTACAGGCTCCCCAGCCATGGCCTGCCATCGACCCAGCCGGAGGCGACGGGCGTCGAGTTGGTCGTCCCGTACGTCGGGACCAGCGGCCGGTCCGGCGGGCGGGCCGGCACCACCGTGACCCGGTAGCGCAGCGGCGAACTCGGTGCCGGCCGAGCCGGTGCTCGCAGCGCCAGCGGAAAGAGCGAGGCCGCCACCAGCACCACGACCAGGCACAGCGCCACCGTGATCCGTCTGCGGATCAGGATCGACCGGCCGTCGGCCACGATCGCCTCCAGCCGCATCGGGCCGGGCTCATAGGAATCCATTGCGGCGCCCAGCTGGCGGCGCAGCCGCGGCTCCTCGCTGATGCTCATCGGCCACCACCCCAGTCGGCCAGCTCGGCGCTGTCTCTGAGCTTGGCCAGCGCCCGCGACGTCTGGCTCTTCACGTTGCCGACGGAGCACTGCAGCGTGGCCGCGACCTGAGTTTCGGTCAGGTCGAGCCAGTACCGCAGGACGATGACCTCGCGCTGGCGCGGTGGCAGTTCGAGCAGGGCGGCGATGATCGCGGCGCGGTCGGACCGGAGCGCGGCCGGGTCGCCACTGGCCCGCTCGGCATATTCCTGCGGCGCGCCAGTGAGCTGCTCGCGCACCCTGCTCTTGCGGAAGCTGCCACGGTAGGCGTTGACCAGGATCCGGCGCAGGTAGGCATCGGGATCATCGGCCCGGCGGACCCGCGGCCAGGCGGCGTATGCGTTCGCCAGCGCGGTCTGGGCCAGGTCCTCGGCCAGGCCCCGATCACCGGTCAGGCCGTAGGCGAGCCGGGTCAGCGCATGCCAGCGGCCGCGCGCGAATTCGGCGAACTCGCATGCCGCACCCTCGTCCACCCGCACCTCCTACTCCCGTTCAGAGAGCGGGAGGCGGGCAAACCGTTGCACGCGGGACGGAGCGTAGCTCGCGGCGGCGGGCTACCGCCAGTCAGCGGACGCCGCTCGGGCGGAACTGCACGCTGATACGCGGCCCGGTCGGCCGGGACGTCTTCGGCACCGCGTGCTGCCACGTGCGCTGGCAGCTGCCGCCCATCACCAGCAGGTCGCCGTGGCCAAGGTCGTGCCGCAGGGTAGGACCACCGCCGCCGAGGGGCCGCAGGAGCAGCGCGCGCGGCGTGCCCAGGGACAGGATCGCGACCATCGTGTCTTCCTTGCTGCCCCGCCCGATGGTGTCGCCGTGCCAGGCAACGCTGTCTCGCCCGTCCCGGTACAGGCACAGCCCGGCCGTCGCGAACGGCTCACGGAGCTCGGCTCGATAGTGGTCGTCCAGCGCGGCCCTCGCGTGCGTGAGCACCGGGTCTGGCAGCTCCTCATCTTCGGCGTAGAAGCACAGCAGCCGGGGAACGTCCACCACGCGGTCGTACATCCTGCGCCGCTCGGCCCTCCAGGGAACGACCTGGAGCAGGCGGCCGAACAGCTCGTCGGCGCCGGCCAGCCAGCCGGGCCTGAGATCGACCCAGGCGCCGTGAGCCAGTTCAGTCCGCTCGACCGCACCCCCGAGCGCGCCTAGCCCGGGCTCGTCGGTTAGGTCGAGCAGGGACCCCTGCAATGCGGCGTTCATACATTCGAGTGTACCAACCCAGTTCCGATAGGTTGTTCGATTTATCAGCCGGAAAAACCAATGCTTACCGGCCTGACCGGCAGCTACGGTGATTGCTTACGGGAGGCGGGGACATGGAGCAGCTCAGCAAGCGGCTGATGAACTGGGCGTCGATTCTCGATGACAAGACGAGGGCGCAGGCCGAGCGGGCCGCGTCGATGCCGTTCATCTTCCCGCACGTCGCGCTGATGCCCGACGCGCACCTCGGGCTCGGCGCGACGGTTGGGTCGGTCATTCCAACCCTCGGGGCGATCATGCCCGCCGCGGTCGGGGTCGACATCGGCTGCGGGATGATCGCGGTGCGGACGCAGTTCACGGCGGCCGATGTCGAGGCGAGGTCGCGGCAGGTCCGGCTGGCGGCGCTTCGCGAGGCGATCGAGCGCGCCATCCCGCTGTCGGCAGGCAAGTACAACTCGTCGGTGCGCGACGCCGGCACGCAGGCGCGGATCACCGAGCTTGAGGAGCTCGACGGCGCGACCAGCGCAGACCAGATCGCCGGGAACTGGCGGCTTCAGCTGGGCAGCCTTGGGTCCGGCAACCACTTCATCGAGGTCAGCCTCGACGAGGAGGACAGGGTCTGGCTGTTCCTGCACTCCGGCTCGCGCGGCGTGGGCAACAAGCTGGCGAACAGGCACATCAAGATCGCGCAAAGCCAGTGCGAGAAGTGGTGGATCCAGCTGCCCGACACCGACCTTGCTTACCTGCCGGAGGAGACCGCCGAATTCTGGGCTTACATCCGCGACTTGCGGTGGGCACAGCACTTTGCCCTCCTCAACCGGGCCGAGATGATGGCCCGCGTGACCGGCTGCCTGGAGTCCTGGCTCGGCCAGGATGTCGTCGCCAGCGAGACCGTCAACACCCACCACAACTACACCGAGCAGGAGGAGCACTTCGGCCGGCTGGTGTGGCTGTCGCGCAAGGGCGCGATCGACGCGTCCGCGGGCCGGCCTGGCCTGATTCCCGGTTCGATGGGAACACGGTCGTATGTGGTCACCGGCAAGGGCTCCAGGCTCGCGCTGAACTCAGCACCGCACGGTGCCGGCCGGGCCTACAGCCGGTCCGCCGCGCGCAGGACGTTCAGCCGCGCCGACCTCGATGCCGCGATGAAGGGCATTGAGTGGAGGAGGACCGACGCGTTCCTGGATGAGATCCCGGCCGCGTACAAGGATGTCGACCAGGTCATGGCGGACGCGGCGGACCTGGTCGAGGTCCGGCACACGCTGCGGCAGATCGTCAACGCCAAGGGCGACTGAGCAGCGGCGCGCTCTGCGCTAACTGGACGCCTGGCGTCGCGGCGGTGCCCTCCAGCGCCTTGCGCGCCTCCGCCTGCTCGTGCTGGACGACGTGCATGACCGCGTTGATCAGGGCCAGGTGCGTGAACGCCTGCGGGAAGTTGCCGAGGTGCCGGCCCGACTTGGCCTCGATCTCCTCGGCGTACAGCAGCAGCGGGCTGGCGTGGGAGAGGACCTTCTCGCACAGGTCACGGGCCCGGCGGTGCTCGCCGATCTCGGCGAGGGCCGAGACGAGCCAGAACGAGCAGATCGTGAACGTGCCTTCGTCGCCGTGCAGCCCGTCATCGGTGTCCTCGACCCGGTACCGCAGGACCAGCCCGTCGCTGGTCAGTTCCTCCGCGATCGCCCGCACGGTAGCCCGGATCCGCGGGTCATCGGGCGGCAGGAACCGGAGCAAGGGCATCAGCAGCAGCGAGGCGTCCAGCGCCGTCGTGTCGTAGTGCTGGCAGAAGACGCCGCGCTCGTCCAGCGCGTTCGCGCAGATATCCGCGTGAATCTCGTCGGCCGCGTCCTGCCAGCGCGCGGCGATGTCGGTGTCATCGCGGACCCTGGCGAGCCTGGCGCCGCGGTCCGCGGCGACCCAGCACATGAGCTTGGACGAGGTGAAGTGCTGCGGCTCGCCGCGAACCTCCCAGATGCCGTGGTCCTTCTCGCGCCAGTGCTGCAGGGCGTGCTCAACCTGATTGCGGGCCATCTGCCAGACGCGGTCGTCCAGCCGGTCCCGAGATCTCGTGTGCAGGTAGAGGGAGTCGAGCACGACGCCCCAGACGTCATTCTGGCGCTGCGCGTAGGCCTCGTTCCCGACCCGAACCGGTCGCGCGCCCTGGTAGCCGTGCAGGTGCTTGAGCTGTTCCTCGGACAGGTCGCACCGCCCGTCGATGCCGTAGACGATCTGCATGTCGCCGCGGGCTCGCTCAACCACCTCAGTCAGGAACGCGAAGTAGTCGCTCGCCTCCCAGTCGAATCCGAGCGTGAACAGGCCCCAGAGCGCGAATGTCGCGTCTCTGATCCAGCTGTAGCGGTAGTCCCAGTTCCGCTCGCCTCCCGGGGTCTCCGGCAGCGAGGTGGTAGCCGCGGCAGCGATCGCACCGGTCGGCGCGAACGTCAGGCCCTTGAG
>JASHUE010000250.1:0-4095 GCA_030040195.1 Streptosporangiaceae bacterium
GCAAGCCGGTCCCAGCTCCGCGGGTTGCGGCCGAACCTGGCCTGGTCGTCGAGGATGGCGCTGGCGAGTTCTGCGGGGCCGTCATCAGCTGCGACAAGGACGCGGTCATGCTGGAGGACCGCTTCGGCAACCGGCGCATGTTCCCGTTCAGCGGCACCTTCCTGCTGGAGGGCCAGCGCGTCGTTTTGGTCCGGCCCCCGTCTGGCGGGTCCGGCATGGCCGCAAGCCGCGGCGCCAGGACCGCGTCGGGGTCTGTCGCGGCCCCGCCAGGTCGCGCCAAGGTTGCGCGGGCGAGCCGGATCTTCGTCGAGGGCGTGCATGACGCGGAACTGGTGGAGAAGGTCTGGGGCGATGACCTGCGCGACGTCGGCGTCGTCGTGGAGCACCTCGGCGGAATCGACGACCTGCCCGGGATCGTGAGTGACTTCGCTCCCGAGCGCGGCCGGAGACTTGGCGTGCTCGTCGATCATCTAGTTGCCGGGTCTAAGGAAAGCCGCATCGCCGCCCGGGTGACATCGCCACACGTGCTGGTCGTCGGGCACCCGTACATCGATGTCTGGGCAGCGGTCAAGCCGAGCGCGGTCGGCATCCGGGCCTGGCCGCAGGTCCCCCGCGGAATCGAGTGGAAGGACGGCGTGCTGCGTGCCATCGGCTGGCCGCCCGACACGGCCGCCGGCTGGCGGCGCATCCTCGGCTCGGTCAAGTCGTTCGCCGACCTGGAGCCTTCGTTCCTCGGCCGGGTCGAGGAGCTGATCGACTTCGTGACGGCACCCGGCCGCAGCTAGCCCCGGGCCGACCGCGTTACCCGGCGTCCCCGGCGACCAGCCGGGCAAAAATGTCCCGCACCTCGGCGGGCGTCAGCTCGCAGGTCGCGTCGCCCACCGAGAGCTCGACCCGCTGCACGCCCGGGTCCGAGGTCGTCGCGCACTTCGGGTGAACCCAGATCCGGTCCTCTTCGGCAAGGCTGCGGGCGGCCTTTTCGTACCCCTCGGCGGTCACCCCTAGCAGCACGTGCATCATCGGCACCTGGGGTGGATCGGGAATGACGTGAACGCCGGGCAGCCCGGCCAGCGCGCTCGCGATGCCCCTGGCGTGCTCGAGGTAGCCGGGGAACCGCGGCAACCGCCGCTCCAGGCACGTCAGCGCCGATGCGGCGCTTGGCCACATCCCGTGCAGCGTCCCGCCCATCCGGCGGCGCCACTCGCGTACCTCGGCGATCACGTCCTCCGGTCCCGCTACGCAGCAGCCGGGGAGCGCGCCGATGCCCTTGTAGAACGACACGTAGACGGTATCGAACAGCGCGGCTATCTCGGCATGGCTGCGCTCGTAACCGGCCGCGGACTCCCAAAGCCTGGCCCCGTCCATGTGCGTGGCGGCGCCGCGGTCGCGGGCCCAGTCTGCCTGCCCGGCGAGCTCGTCCCAGACCGGCTGCTGGCCGCCGAGGTCGCGCTGCGGCAGCTCAATGAGCAGGGCAGCAGGCGGTTCTGCGACCTTGGCCAGCTCCTCCAGCGTCATGAGCCTGTTCCGGTCGCCGACCGGCCTGCCGACCAGGCCGTGCAGGCGCTGGTACCCCTGCTCCTCGTGCCAGTCCAGGTGGCACATCGGGTGGAAGAGGATCGTCTTGCGGGACCGGCGATCGGCGTGCACCCGCAGCACAGACTGCTGCGCCATCGTTCCGCTCGGCATGAACACGACCGCCGGCTTCCCGAGCAGGTCCGCGATCTTCGCCTCCAGTTCGGCGACAGCGCCGCCATCGCCGTAGGTGTCGGTCTGCGAATCCGCCGGGATCGTCGCCAGGGTCTGGGCGGGGCTGACCGGTCCGTGTCCGTGCAAGAATCTGGTGCACTTCGCACGCAGGGCGCGGAGCTCTTCGTCGTCGGACATTCGCCTGCCTTGGTTACGCGCAGTGCCTGCGCGTTTTAGCTCAAGTAATCCATGGCCCGCCATAGCGCGTCATCATTATGGTGCAGCGGAGGGCCGGTCGGTGGGCTCCGGGGTACCGTATGGGCCCTCGTTACAACGTTCTGACATAAAGACTGACAACTCCCTGTCAGACGCTATGACAGTTCACTAGGGTTCGACTTGGTCTGCAGGTTAACGATCTAAAGCCAGGAACCGCCGTGACAGCTCCCCGCCTTGTCATTAGCGCCTTGGTCAGCGTCGCCGCGATGTTCGTCGCCATGGCCTGGCTACCCGCGACGGCGCTCGCCCAGCCCATGATCTCGATTACCTCGGCTGGACCAGACGCTAGCGGCGACCCGTACGATCTGACAGTCGTCGCCGACGACGGCAATGGCCTGCAGATCGAGACCATGACGGCTCACGTGTTCGACTCGAACGACAACGACGTGGCAGACCCGGTCATGCAGTACTCGTCCGGCCCCGCGAACGCGCAGGTCTGGGTTCCGGTCACCCCGATCGCTCAGTCGGCGCTGCCGCCCGGTACGTACACGGTGACGGTAGACGCCGCCGACGCAGACGAGACCGACACGGGCCTGGCGGCGCCCGGCTCCTTCTCCTTCTCCTACACCACCACGCTGACCGTCACGGCCAGTCCGGCGAGCGTCACCTTCGGGTCACAGGACGTCACCTTCAGCGGAAACCTGACGGGCTCGGCACCGGGCGGGACTGCCGTGCCGGTCTCGGGCGCCTCGGTCAGCGTCAGCGTCTCCGGTGGCCCGAGCAACGCGGTAGCGACGACGGACTCCAACGGCAACTTCAGCTACGAGGTCGACGGCATCACGCAGAGCGCCGACTACAACTTCACCGTGGCCGCGACCGACACCTACGGTTCCGCCTCGGACGACGTGACGGTCGACGCCGCGACGGGAACGACGTCGATGACGGTGACTCCCAGCCCGCCGACGGTCACGCAGGGGTCACAGGACGTCACCTTCAACGGCACGGTCAGCGTGACCCCAGCCGGCAGCACGACGCAAGTCGGCATCGGCAGCGGCGTCGAGGTCTACCTGAGCATCGGCGGCGGTACGCCGGTGGCGGTCACGACGACCGATGATGCGAACGGCGACTTCAGCTACACCGTTGACGACATCACCCAGAACGACGACTACGACTTCAGCGTCCAGGCCGGGGCCCTGTACACAGCTGCCTCGAACGACGTGACGGTCGACACCGTCGCGGCCGCGACGACGCTGTCGGTCACGCCCACGCCCACCGAAGTAAGCGAGGGCCAGCAGACCATCACGTTCACCGGCACGATCCAGGTGACCCCGTCGGGCGGCTCGGCAGTCGGCATCGGGTCCGGCGTGCCGATCGACCTCAGCATCGGCGGCGCCTCGGCGACTGAGGTCACTACTACCAGCGATGCGAACGGCGATTTCAGCTTCTCTGTACCAGACGTCACGACGGCGACCGACTATGACATCAGCGTCCTGGGAACGAACCTGTACTCATCGGCCTCGGAGGACATAGAAGTCCCGATCGTCCCGGCAGTAACCACGGTGGCTGTGTCTGCCAGCCCTCTGGACGTCACCTTCGGATCACAGAGCGTTACTTTCACGGGATCGGTCACGGCGCTTGCGCCGGGCAGCACGACCGCGGTCGGCGTGGGCAGCGGTGTTCCCGTGGACCTCAGCATCGGTGGCGGCACGGCGACGCAAGTGACGACGACCGACGACGCTAACGGCGACTTCAGCTACACGGTCCCCGGCATTACGGCCAGCACCGACTACAGGTTCAGCGTCGGTGAGCAGGCGGACGATCTATACGGGGCGGCCAACGACGACGTGACGGTCGACGCCGATCCTGGCACGACCAACGTGATGGTGACGGCAAGTCCCCCCGACGTCAACCTCGGCTCGTCCACCGTCACGTTCAGCGGCTCCGTGAGCGTCACCCCGGCCGGCGCCACGGCCGGAAACCCAGTCGGCGCGGACGTGCCCGTCTACCTCAGCGTCGGCGGGGCCGCGGCCAGCCAGGTGGCGACGACCGACTCGAGTGGCGACTTCACGGCAGTCGTCAACAACATCACCCAGGCGAACGACTACAACTTCACCGTCGACGCGGGGACCCTCTACACGGCCGGCTCTGACGACGTCCCGATCGGGCTCAATCAGCTCAATACCGACCTGACCG
>JASHUE010000251.1:0-9612 GCA_030040195.1 Streptosporangiaceae bacterium
GGCGGCCTACTGCGCTTCGCGCCCGGCCGCCTCGGCGCGCACACTTCGCGCGCCCTGGCTTTGCGGGTTCCGGCGGTGGGTCGTGTGGTGGTTGTCATGCGTGCCTCGCCGACCAGCTGGACCGAGGACCGCGCAAGTGGGCGGTCCCCGCTGGCGCGGCGCCTTCGGCGTCCTTGACCGCGAGCCTCCGGCACGGCATCGGCAGAACGGAGGGGGCAGACAGGAGCCTGCCTCAGGGTGCGCCGCGCAGCCCTTTATAAGCGGGCGTCAGTTCCGTATCCGTTCCGCTGGTAGCTCGGCCAGGGCGAGATTTGCTGCGAATCGGTAACCTCCGCATCCGCAGGTCGGAGGCATACTGGTGGGCCACGACAAGCGGCAAAACGGACACAGTTAGTGCCCGGCCTACAGGCCGACTCGCCCGCCGCCCGCCCTGCTGACGTCCGGCTCCGCACGTCGGGCCCTGGTCCCGGGCACACCTCAGGGGCGGCGGCCCGCAAGGACGCAGAACTCGTTCCCTTCCGGGTCGGCAAGCACGACCCAGCTCACGTCGCCCTGGCCGACGTCGGCGTATCGAGCACCTAGGCCGAGCAGGCGACGAACCTCTTCGCCCTGCTCCCGGTCGGTCGGGTTGACGTCGAGGTGAAGCCTGTTCTTGACGGTCTTGCCCTCGGGCACGCGCGCGAATGTCAACGTCGGCGGCACCGGGCCAGGGCGATTCTTGCCTTCAGGCACCAAGGGCGAGCCAATCGTGACAATTCCGTCGCCTTCGCCTTGCACCTCGTAGCCAAGGACCGAGCACCAGAACCGGGCGAGACCGCTGGGATCGGCACAGTCGATGCCAACCTCGGTGAGCTTACTGGTCATGTCAGGACCTCCAGTCACGTGGCCGGACCGCCGAGGCCTGAGACAGCTTAGGGGTCTGTGACCGTGTCGGCGACGCCGCGGGCGCTGGGCAGTACGGGCGAAACGTGGTACCCCTGACGCATGGACACTAGCCTGGCTGCTCAGCGAGTGCGGGAAACGCTGCGCAGCGCCGGCTGTCGAGAGTGGACCGAGGGTCGGCGGGGCTGGTTAGCCGAGGGCGATCCGCAGGGTGGGTGGGTCGTGGTCACCTGCACGATCCGGGGTAAGAAAGGCGGCCGCCAACTGCAGCATTACCAGGACGTTCTGTCGGCTGCCGGTTTCACGGTGCGTCAAAGTCCGCGCGTATCGGGCGTGCTGCGCGTCACGCCTCCTGCGGAGTCAGCCGACCTCTGACCGTGTCATGACCTGCTGGGTAGTGAGCTCACCGCTGACGAGCTAGGCCCGGGCGTCCGGCGGTGGTTGTCCTGGTCCGTTGGCACGTGGCGGCTTCCCGGAGGTCCCGTCGTCGGGGGGCGGCTGCCCGGCGTCGGAGGGCGCGGGCTCTGGAGCGGCCTGCCCGGCCTTGTACCCCTCGACGGACTTGTTCACATACGCGAGGAGATCGGGCTGGAGCCGATAGAGGCCCTTGCGGTCGTACCAGATCACGACGCTGGAGCCCAGGGCGAGCCAGAAGAGGAGGCCAAGCGCCGCCTCGAGAGTTCCCCGGGCGAGGCCGGCGTCAGCTTGGGCGCCGAAATACAAGATCGACCGCGTCCCGGCCAGAACCTGGCGTAGCGGCTCGAAGTAGCTCAGCAGGCGAAGGAAGCCGGGCAGTGCCTCCACCGGCACGGTCCCTCCGGCTGAGGCCAGGCCGGCGTAGACGAACAGCAACAGGCCGATCAGCTGTCCGTAGGTGCCCGCCGCGGCGAACAGCGTGATCGTCCCGATGCCCACGCTGGCCGCGCACAGCCACGTGTAGAGCCACAGCAGAGCCGGAAAGGGCGCGTCCATGCCGAGGGCGCCAGCCGCGACCGCGATCATCACCGCGGTGAGCACGGCGGTGAGCACGACGACGATGGCCCACTTGACTTGCAGGGTCTGCCACCGGTTGATGGGTACCGGCCGGCGCTGGCGCCAGCGAGGCCCTACTTCGTTAGTGGCGTAGCCGAGCGCAGAGTCCACGACGGAGTTCACGATCGTCGCACCAAAGAATCCGCACATGAGTGTCAGCAGCGCCACGTAGAAGGCACTGAGCCCCAGGGCGCTGCTTGCCGGCAAGGGACGGTACTGAGTGATCACCACCGTGACCGGGTTGGCCAGGAGCACCTTGGTGGCGCCCGTGAGCGAGCTGGGCGGGACGAGGGCGGCCAGGTGGGCGCCGATCCGGCGCGAAGCCACCGCCAGCGCGGGCTGCAGGATCCCCGTGGCCAGGCTGGTGCCGACCGTGCCGGCCCGCTCATTGATCAGGATCTCGACCCGCGGCGCAGCAGGGGCAGACGCGGCGGGCCCGCCCAGTCCGGCCACGTAGAGCAAGCTGGCGGTGAAGTTCGCGGGAATCACCAGCGTCGCGTAGAGGGCGTCGCGGCCCATGGCCTGCTCCGCCTGGGGCAGCGTCGTCACCTCAAGGTGCAGCCGGTCCGAGACCGCCGGAGTGGACAGCAGCCCGGCTTGTATCTGCTGCCCGGCGTCGAGGTGGCGGGTACCGACCGTGACGCCCCGATCCTGGTTGACGATGGCGACCGGCAGCCCGTGAAGATGCGCCAGCGGGTTGACCACAGCGCCGATGTACAGCGCGGTCATGACCGCCAGGACGACGGACCCCAGCACCAGCGGGGCGATCCATATCGGCCGGACCCGCAATATCTGGCCCGCCCGGACCGGCATGCGCGGATCCGGCGTCCCGTGGCGGCCGGTGGACGAGGAGTCAGCGCTCACCGCGGCCACCGTCCCTCCAGCGTGCAGACGGCCACATGGACAAGATCTTCCCCTTCTCGGCACTACCCAGCCGCGCGACTCTCCGCCACGCAGGTGCGGCCAGGCCCGGAGTTCGCGGTGTGGCGGATTCGGGGCATCCTACGGGTAATCAGGAAGCGCGGCTGTCCGCATCTGTGCTATCACGTCACCTGTGCCCAATCCGCCGCTCGCTCCTGACGAGCAAGTCAGCGCCGGTAACGAGCGCCAGGTGCTTGAGACGTTTCTCGACCTCTACCGGAGCATTCTCACGCGCAAGGTCGCCGGTCTCACCGAAGACCAGTTACGCGCCCGGCATGTTCCGTCGGGGACGACTCTGGCCGGGCTGGTGAAGCACCTTGCCGGGGTCGAGCGGGAATGGTTCCAGGGAGTGCTGGCCGGCCGCTCGGCCGGGGATCCGGGCCTGCCCGACGCCGACGGATGGGCCGTGAGTGACGCCGACACAGGCGAGTCCCTGCTGGCCGACTACGACCGGGCGTGCGGCGAGTCGCGGCAGGTCGCGGCCCGATTCGAGCTCGATGACACCGCGCCCCATCCCCGGCTCGAACGGGTATCGCTTCGCTGGATCTACGTCCACATGATCGAGGAGACTGCCCGTCATACCGGACATGCCGACATCCTCCGGGAGCAGACCGACGGTGCCACCGGATTCGACGGATGAACCGCGGACACACATGGCCGGTCGCGGGCAGGGCGACCGGCCATGAGATGGAGCAGGGGAGTCAGAACAGCTGGTACGAACCGAGGACGGTAGTGCGCTCGATCTGCGGCGGCTCCGCGTACCACTCCTTGAGGTTCTCCACGAGTTCCGTGTACGCGGGCATCGCGGCCAGGGGGTGGCTGCCGTCGGGGTTAAGCACCAGGAGCGCGACGAATGCAGGGCCGTCGCTGAGCACGGTGTACCGGACATCCGCCGCGCGCGCCTGCTCGAGTGCCTGGATGACCTTCTCCGTGGCTGCCTGCGCATCGGCGACGTTTTCTTTCTTGAGCTTGGCGCGCACCATCAACACGTTCATTGACCTGGTTCCCTTCGTTCCGTAGCGGGCTTCGTCCAGGCCACGAACGGGCCGTGCCCAGGGGGACAGGCTGATCAGAGCTCTTCGAGCCGCCGGGTCAGGAACCGCTGCTCGGGGGTCGAGGTGGCCAGCTCGAGCGCCCGGCCATAGGCCGCCCGGGCCTCAGCGTCGCGGCCAAGACGCCGGAGCAGCTCGCCCTGGGTGGAGTGGTAATACAGGTAGCCGTCCAGGTCGAGACGTTCCACAGCGCGCAGTGCCGCAGCGGGGTCACCAGCCTGGGCGATGGCCACGGCGCGGTTAAGCTCGACCACTGCCGAGCCGGTCAGGTCGGCCAGGCGCTGGTACAGCTCGGCGACCCGCGGCCAGTCAATCTGCTCGGCCGCCTGCAGCGACGCGATCGCGGCCTGGATGACGTACGCGCCGCGCCCGCCGAGCGCGACGGCCCGGTCGAGCTCCGCCCGCCCCGCCGCGATCTGCGCGTGGTCCCACAGCGACCGGTCCTGATCTCCCAGCAGCACGAGATCCTCGCCGGAGAACCGGGCTCGCTGCCGGGCCTGGTGGATCATCATCAACGCGAGCAGCCCGTGTGCCTCCGGCTCGTCCGGCATGAGCGCGCCGAGCACTCGCCCCAGCCGGATGGCTTCCGAGCCCAGGTCGACCCGGCCGCTGTAGCCCTCGTTGTAGATCAGGTAGATGACGGCCAGCACCGCATCGAGGCGGTCAGGGAGCAGATGCGCAGCGGGAACCGCGAACGGGATCCCGGTGGCCTTGATCTTGGTCTTCGCGCGGGTCAGGCGGCGCTTCATGGTCTCCTCGGAGACCAGGAACGCGCGGGCGATCTCGGCGGTCTCCAGCCCGCCGAGCGCCCGCAGCGTGAGCGCCACCTGCCCCTCCAGCGGCAGCGCGGGGTGGCAGCACGTGAAGATCAGCTCAAGGCGCTCATCCTTGATCACGGTCTCGCCGAACTCGAACTCGTCCACGACGGCCTCCGGTGCCGGCAGCAGGTGAATCTTTCCGGCCAGGGTGCGCTCCCGGCGGATCCGGTCGATCGCCCGGTTGCGGGCCGTTGTCACCAGCCACGCACCCGGGCTGGGTGGCAATCCCGACTCCGGCCAGCGTTCGGCCGCGATCGCGAACGCCTCTTGCGCCGCGTCCTCGGCCCTGTCGAAGTCATGGAGGTACCCGACGAGCGAGGCCAGCACCCGGCCCCACTCGTCCCTGAACACCTCCTCCAGCGTGCTCAGGGCGCCACCACCGGCCTGACCTCGACGACACCGCCGAGCCGGACCGTCGGGATTCGCGCCGCCAGCTCGATCGCCTCGTCCAGGTTTGCCGCCTCGACCACGTACACCCCGCCGAGCACCTCCTTGGTGTCCGCGAACGGGCCGTCGGTCATCAGCGTTCGGCCACCAGCGACTCGTACGCAGGTCGCCGTCTCGGCCGGCTGCAACTGCGCGTGGGCGACGCAACGAGCGTCATCGGCCAGCGCCAGGAACTCCGCGCGTGCCGCCTCACGCTCGGCCTCCGGCAGCACCTCGTGGTAGCCGGGCTCGGCGTAGATCATCAGGGCATACTGCATCGCAACCTCCGGGACACGTTGGCTCTCACCCGCACTACGAACCAGCACCAGCGCCCGGGACACGGCCGGGCCGGCAACTTCCGGACAACTCAGACGCTAAGCCCCGACCCGGCACCGCACAGCACGTGTCTGCCGAGGGCATGTCCCCTGCGTCGCTGCCCGTTCGTGGCCTGGGTGAAAACAACGACCCAGGAGGAACCAAAGTGTCAGAACTCCAAGCCACACGCAGCAAAGAGCCGGTCCTGCGGCCCGATGCCGTCGTCAACGCCAGCGAGCCGGCCCCGAGGCGATGGCTGAGCCTCGCGGTCATCTGCACCGCCGTGCTCATGATCGTCCTTGACGTGACTGTGATGACCCTCGCGCTGCCGTCGGCGCAGCGCGCCCTGGGGTTCAGCAACGCCGACCGGCAGTGGATCGTGACCGCGTACTCGCTGTCGTTCGGGAGCCTGTTGCTGTTCTGCGGACGGCTGGCCGACCTGATCGGCCGCAAGGCGACGTTCCTGACCGGACTGGCCGGCTTCGCGGTCGCCTCCGCCATCGGCGGTACCTCGGACAGCTTCACGATGCTGGTGACCGCACGCGCCTGCCAGGGGGTTTTCGCGGCGCTGCTGGCGCCGAGCGCCCTGTCGCTGCTCGCCACCACGTTCACCGAACCGAAGGATCGGGCCAAGGCGTTCGGGGTCTACGGCGCGGTGGCGGCCAGCGGCTCCGGCCTCGGCCTGCTGCTCGGCGGCGCGCTGACTTCCTACCTCTCGTGGCGGTGGTGCATGTACGTCAACCTGGTCTTCGCCGCGTTCGCGATCACCGGAGGCGCGCTGCTGCTTGGCCGGCTCCCCAAGACGCCGGGCACCCGGCTGGATGTGCCCGGCGTGGCGGCAGTATCGGGCGGGATTTTCAGCCTGGTCTACGGCTTCGCCAACGCCGCGACGCACGGCTGGCACGCGGCCTCGACGTGGGGCTTCCTCGCGGCCGGCGCCGCGCTACTGATCGTCTTCGCCGTCTGGCAGACTCGCGCCGCTCACCCGCTGCTGCCGCCTAGGGTCGCTCTCGACCGCAACCGAGGCGGCGCGTACCTCACCATGGTGGTCCAAGGGGCCGGCGTCTACGGCATCTTCCTGTTTCTCATCTACTACATGCAGCTGAGCCTGGGTTACTCGGCGGTGAAGTCGGGACTCGCGCTGCTCCCGATGGTGGCGATCATCGGCGTCATGGCCAACGTCGGTAACACCAGGCTGATGCCGCGGGTCGGCCCCAAGCCGCTGATCACCCTGGGCCTGCTGTCCAGCGCAGTCGGCATGGCCTGGCTGACGAGGATCGGCTTGCACTCGGGCTATGCGCCGGCACTGCTCGGCCCGATCGTCATGGTCGGCCTCGGCATGGGGCTCACATTCGCCGCCGTGTCCAACACCGGCACCTTCGGCGTCGAACCAGGCGACGCGGGGATCGCCTCGGCGAGTGTCCAGACCGGGCAGCAGCTGGGCGGCTCGATCGGAACGGCGTTGCTCAACACGATCGCGGCCAGCGCCATCACCGGCTACCTGGTCAGCCACGTCCGCGGGCGGCCGGTACCGCAGGTGCTCGAGCTGGCGGCGATCCACAGCTACACGACGGTGTTCTGGTGGTGCGCCGGGATCTTCGCCGTCGGCGCCGTGATGTCCGGCACCCTGCTGCGCCGTGGCCCGCTGACCCGTCCCGCGACCGTCCCTGGCCGGGAGCTTCCGCAGCGCGTCGCGACGGGACGCTCGTAACACGCCGCCCCGGAACCCGACTGACAGGCACACGACCTCGGGCCGAGAACCGAGCGAGGCGCCCGCGCGGACTGGTCCGTGCGGGCGCCCCGATTCGCCGCCGCGCCGCGGCCGGTGCACGCGCCAGGCTGGAGTCGAGCGTCTACTTGATGCAGCAGGCGGCTCGCGAGCTGCCGGGAAGGGGAAGAGCCATGATGGCCGACCGTCAGCTCGACGTGGTGACCGGGGCGTTCAGCTACTCGGGTGCCGCGATCAGCGCGCAACTGATCAGCCGCGGACACCGGGTCAGAACTCTGACCGGGCATCCGGAACGAGCACCGGCAGCCGCCGAGATCGAGATAAGGCCGCTGGACTTCGCCGACGAGGCAGGGCTGATCACATCGCTGCAGGGCGCGCACACGCTGTACAACACCTACTGGGTCCGGTTCGCTCACGGCCAGGTCAACCACGACCTCGCGGTCCGCAACAGCCGCCTCCTGTTTGCCGCGGCCGCGCACGCCGGCGTGCAGCGCATCGTGCACATCTCGATCACGCACGCCAGCCTGAGCTCCGGAGACTCGTACTTCCGCGGGAAGGCGGAGGTCGAGCAGGCGCTCGCCGGCTCCGGCGTGCCGCACGCGATCGCCCGCCCGGCGGTCCTGTTCGGCGGCAACGGCGTCCTGCTCAACAACATCGCGTGGCTGCTCCGCCGGCTGCCGGTGTTCGCGATCGGAGGCCGCGGCGACTACCGGCTCCGCCCGATCCACGTCGACGACCTGGCCCGGCTCTGCGCGGACCTGGGGGAGCGTGCGGACACGGTCACCGTGGACGCCGTCGGGCCGCAGTCGGTTACGTTCGCGGCGATGGTGGCCGCGATCAAGTCGGCCACCGGCAGCCGGTCCGTCATCGTCCGGGTGCCGGGTGCGCTTATCCCGCCGCTGGCGGCGGGGCTGAACCTGGTCCTGCGCGACACCCTGCTCACCGCGGGCGAGTACCGTGCCATGGCCGCCGGGATGGCCGACTCCGACGCTCCGGCGACCGGCAGCGTCGTCCTCACCGACTGGATCCGCGAGCACGGCGATGAGCTCGGCGGGCACTACGCGAACGAACTCGACCTGCACTTCCGTTCGGCGCCCGTGCAGGCTTCTTAACGCAACGAGGCGGCCCCCGCCGGCTGCCGCCCAAACGGCCGGCGCCGAGGCAGGCTACTGATGGTAGTCGGCCAGGAACGTGGCCAGCCGGCCGATCGCGTCGTCCAGGACCGGAACCGGGGCCAGGAAGACCAGCCGCAGGTGATCGGTGGTCGGCAGGTTAAAGCCGCTCCCGTGCGAGAGCAGCACATGCTGCTGCTCAAGGAGGTCCATCATCATCTGCTCGTCGTCGCGGATCTTGTAGACCTCCGGGTCCAGCCGGGGGAACAGGTACAGCGCGCCGGCTGGCTGCACGCAGGTGACGCCCTGGATCGCGGTCATGCGCTGCCAGGCGTGGTCGCGCTGGTCGCGGAGCCGGCCGCCCGGCTCCAGCAGGTCGGTGATGTCGATCTTGCCGCCGAGCGCAGTCTGGATCGCGTACTGGGCAGGCACGTTCGGGCACAGCCGCATGTTGGCCAGCAGCTCAAGGCCGTCCAGGTAATCCGCCGCGTGCTCGCGCGGACCTGATACCACCAGCCAGCCGGACCTGAACCCGGCCAGCCGGTAGGTCTTGGAGAGCCCGCCGAGAGTGAGAACCAGCAGGTCCGGGGCCAGCGCGGCAGCGCTGTAGTGCACTGCCCCCTCGTAGAGGATCTGGTCGTAGATCTCGTCGGTCAGCACCAGCAGCTGATGCCGGCGAGCCAGGTCAAGCAGGCCGAGGAGGATCTCCCGCGAGTACACCGCGCCGGTCGGGTTGTTCGGGTTGATGATCACCAGGGCCCTGGTGCGCTCGGTGATCTGGGCAGCCAGTTGGTCCAGGTCTGGCTGCCAGCCGTTGTCCTCGACGCACGGATAGTGCACGGCCCGGCCCCCGCACAGGTTTACCGCCCCGGTCCACAGCGGGTAGTCGGGGCTCGGCACCAGCACCTCATCGTCGGCGTTCAGGAGCGCCTGCAGCGACATGACGATCAGCTCGGAGACCCCGTTGCCGAGGAACACGTCGTCCGGGCCGACCCCGGTTACCCCGCGCCGCTCGAAGAATTCGGCGATCGCGAGCCGTCCCGGCTGGATCCCGCGCGCGTCACTGTAGCCCTGGGCCTCGGGGATGTGCCTGACGACGTCGCTCAGGACGTCGTCGGGGGCGTCAAGCCCAAAAGGGGCCGGGTTCCCGAGGTTCAGCTTGATGATGCGGTGCCCCTCGGCCTCCAGTTGCCTGGCTCGGCGCAGTACCGGTCCGCGGATGTCGTAGGTGACGTTCCTGAGCCTGCTTGCCTGCGTCAGCTGCACCTGGAGTCCCTCCGTTCTGACTGCGGCGCGTGTTCCGGCACATTACCTCGCACCCAGTC
>JASHUE010000252.1:0-3638 GCA_030040195.1 Streptosporangiaceae bacterium
CGGGCCCGGTCAAGGATCGTGACCCAGGCGGTCACGATCGCGAGCATCACGAACAAGGCCGGGAGCAGGCGGCGCGCGCGGCGGAGCCAGAAGTCGCCGAGGTGCATCTTTCCGCTGCCGCGGAATTGGCCGAGCAACAAGTCGGTAATGAGGTACCCGCTCAGGGTGAAGAAGAGCCCGACGCCGAGAAGGCCGCCCGGTGCCCAGCCGAGTTGCTCGTGAAAGGCAATGACCGCGAGCACGGCGATCGCGCGGAGCCCGTCGAGACCCGGCATGTAGCGCTGGTCAGAGCGCATGGGCTTCGGCATCGCATTCCCTTTGCTGGCGGCCAAGTTACGCAGGTCCACTACCCTGCGTCATCTAATGACTACGTATTGTTGCGGCCATTGTTTGCCACAACGAGCAAGGGAAGGAATGGATGTTCGGCCGGCAGCCGAGCCTGGCTGGCAGCGCGGATCTAAGGCGGCCTAAGGCCGCCGGGACGCGGAAATAGGGAGTGCGACTGATCCGCCCTGCAGGGCCTTACGGCGAACCTTAATCGTGCGGATCAGAGTGATCCGGATCGAGGAGGGCGCGAAACATGTACCGGAGTCAGCTGCTCGAGGTGGCCACCGAGCGCCTCGCAGATCGGCGCCGCGAGGCCGCCGCCGACCGTCGGGCGCGTATCGCCCGGCGGTCGGGCCGACCGGCCTGGCACCGGTAATCGCGCAAGCTCATGGGCCGGACTGCCGTTAGCCCTGGCGAAGCCAGCTCAGCCTGGCCTCGGCCGGCTGGGCGGGCGGCTTGTGCTGGCAGTCGCACCAGGTCCCGCCGGGGCACGGCGCGTGGACCTGAGCGCGGCAACTTGGGCAGACCACGTCGCCATTATCTTCCCGCGCGGGGGCCGGGGCAGTTTCAGGCCGCGTTCGCACGGCGCATCCGCCGACGCCGCTCCGAAGAGCGCTCATCCTCGTTCAGGCCGCCCCAGGTCCCGTACTTCTCCGGCCTGCTGACCGCGTAGGTAAGGCACTCGGCACGTACCGGGCATGAGTTGCAGACGGCCTTAGCCTTGCGCTCGCGGATCTCGCGCTCGGGCTGGCGCTCCCCGTCCGGCCCGAAGAAGAGCACGACCTCCCGGCCGCGGCACGCTGCCTCATCCTGCCAGCCCCAGTTCGGCCGCTGCATCAGGGCGGCTTGACGGCGTACCTCAGACATGGATGGCTCTCCTCAAGCTGGTCTCCGTGGCCGGCCGGCGCCCACGGCTCGTCAGTTGCAACAAGTTCGGATAATGCATGTACATTCAGTGCTAGCGGTCAGTCCCGCGCGCCAAAGCACGCACGACAACAGGATTTCTCGCGCAGTGTGGCAATTGCCCCGTCGCATGATGCAACGCGCCGCACCGGCTTGATGTTCCCGGTACGGCCGCGACGTGGTATCGGATGCCAGCCCGAGCGCGCTGACCGCCGGACAATCATGTCACTTGTGCCCCGCCGAGCGCAGCCAGCATCGCCAAAATGTAAGGCTCGAGCCGCGTGCGCCGGGTCACACTAATTGATCATTAACTGGACAGGTCCCATGGTTCAGGGCCACGATAGCTTCATGTCCGCGTCCGACGCAGCACCGCTGCCTCGTCTCGGCGAGGTGTTCTTCGACGTCAGGGGCAGTTCCCGGAGCATGCGGCTCAGCTGGTACGCCGACACCGGCGTGGCCGTCTTCAGCATCTGGCAGGGCGGCATGTGCACCGGCACGTTCCGGCTGGCCATCGGTGATCTGCCGAGAATGGTGGAGATCCTGCAGGCCGGCCCCCACGGCCGGGCTCCGGCGGGGTCCAGCCACGCGGCTGGCCCAGGTGGGGCAGGGTATGGCCAGCAGGACTATCCGACCGGCAGCGTCCTGCGGCCGGGAGCCGACGAGGGCTACCAGGGCGACTATCCGGGCCAGCCGGGGCCGGGTTACGGCCGGGACGAACTGGCCGCGGGCCCGCGCCGGACCGGGCACGGGGTCGACGAGCCGGGCGAGCCGGCGAGGGTCGCCTACGCGCGTGAACCGCTGGAATTCCCTGAACCCGGCGGCGGCCGGTATGGCCGAGATGCCTTCTCCGACGACCGGCCGGAATACCGCGTCGAGCGCCCGAGCGAATCCCGGCGCGGAGGTCGCGGCCGGGATGACGCCTCGCAGACGGTGGCCGTCGGTTACGGCGAGGAGCGCTTTGTCCCGCCCTATGTGCAGAACCAGGTCGGCGATTACGAGAATGACATTCCGGCTAGGGCGACGGACAAGCCAACTGGGCCGCGGTACGGCGCCTATCGAGACGAGAGGCTAGCCAGCCCATCCCCCGCCGACGAATATCCGGAGCCGCAGTGGGCGCCGGCCGACTATTCCGATGGGCGGCGGTACCGCTAACCCTCAGGTGCCGCGGCTCGGCCGGCCGTCGCTATGCGGCCGGTGCTCTATTTCGGGCGAACGGCGGGCACCAATCCGGCTCGCCCGTGCCGCCGTCGTGGTGCCACTCTCCGGGACGAGTTACTCGAACATGCTGGTAGCGTGATTACAGGGTCGCAAATCGCGCCTGGAAGAAGATAGCCCCGCCGCCGTTACACGCGTGATGGAGGGGGGAATACATGCCCGGCGGGGGGAGGGGACAAGTAGTGGCTCAGAAGATCTCAGTCACGTTCGCCTGTGACTATGACTCAAAAGAGATTCCTGAAGGCGAGCAGCTGACGCGCGCGTTCAGTCTCGATGGCCGGGACTATGAGATCGACCTATGCGAGCGGCATAGCCAGAAGTTCGACGAGGTTCTCACGAAGTTCGCGGAGAAGGCACGCAGGGTAACCGGGCGGGTAAGCAAGCCTAAGCGGCGGACTACCGCGCACCGGCAGCGCAGCGCCGAAATACGGGCCTGGGCAAAGCGCAGTGGCATGGAGGTCAGTGATCGTGGCCGCATTCCGGCCAACGTTATCTCGAAGTATGAGGCAAATCACTAGCCAAGACTTTGACCAGCCATAGCGGCCGGCTCCCGGCGAGGGCGCCGGCCGCTGGCCTGCTTACGTGAGGCTTGCGGGCGGGGTGCCTTCGCCGGCGGGCTCGTCCGGCAGCAGCAGCACGGCCGCGGCCAGCGCCTGAGCGTTGGGAATCAGCACGTTGCCCTCGTCGGTCTCCAGCCGCACGTAGGTCAGGCTGACGTCGATCACGATCCCTTCGATCTGCCCGGACAGCACGCCCGCCCGGAACCGGCAGTGGTCGCCAACCCGGAACGGCCGGGCGAACAGCAAGACAAGCCCGGCGAACAGGTTGGCCAGGGACTGCTGCGCCGCGATGCCCACCAGCACGCCGACGACCGCGCCGCTCACCAGCAGCTGGCTCACCGGCACCTGCCCGATCAGCAGGGCGAACACCAGGATCGCGAACACGCCGACCAGCACGAGCACGTACCGGACTACACCCGCATGGGCCTGGCCGATCAGCGGCTGCAGCAGGTTCCGTGCCTTGCTGGACAGGCCGACGGCACCCGCCACGCCGAACACCCCGAATACGGCGGCGCCCGAGGCAAGGATGATGGTCCTGAGATGCTGATCGAAGTGAGGGCTGAGCGCCTCGGCGGCGATGCCCGCGGCGATGGCGATCGCTAGCGCGATGATCGATGCCCAGGGCCGCGCTCT
>JASHUE010000253.1:0-2598 GCA_030040195.1 Streptosporangiaceae bacterium
ATCCTGGTCGTACCGCCTGCTCCGCACGCACTGCCCTCCCGGGACTCCCGGCGCGGGCGAGGGTGCCGCGCACCTGCGGTCCCGTCAGTATCGGCCAGTCCGGACGTCTCGTCGGGATGGCGCGCCGGGCCCGGGGCGGCGGCTAGTGGCGCCACGCTCCCGAGCCGGCCGGCGTCAGCCCGAGCGCGTGGCCAGGAACACCGGGATCGTCCGCTCGGTCTTCTCCTGGTACTCCGCGTACGGCGGGAACGCGGCCACCGCCCGCCGCCACCACTCCGCCCGCTCATCGCCTTTGAGCTCGCGGACAGTGACCGGGAACCGGTCGGGCCCGTCCTGCAGCTCGATGTTGTCCGGGTCGGCGGTCAGGTTGTAGTACCAGACCGGATGCTTGGGCGCGCCGCCCTTGGACGCGACGAGCAGGTACTCACCGTCGTGTTCCACTCGCATCAGCGGCGTCTTGCGGATCTTGCCGGTCTTATTGCCCCTGCTGGTCACGATCACGACGGGCAGCCCGGTGTCGCGCAGCGTCGTTCCCTGCAGCCCGCCCGATGACTCGTACTCCTCAACCTGGTCGCGAACCCACTGCGAGGGGCTCGGCGCGTAATCTCCGTCAAGACTCATGGACAGACCCTATGCCGGCGCCGAAGGTCGCCGCGAGTGCATCCCCCAGCGACGGGACGGCATGGTGCCGGCGTCGGATGATGTCGGCGATCAGGCCGGTCCAGCCGGTCTGGTGGGACGCGCCCAGACCACTCCCGTTGTCGCCGTTGAAGTACTCGTTGAAGATGAGGTTGTCCCGCCAGGCCGGGTCGTCGTTCAGCAGTGCCACCCCGCCAAAGCACGGCCGCCGCCCGTCCGGCCCCGGCACGAAGAGCGAGATGAGCCGGTCCTCCAGGTCCTCGGCGATCTCGCCGAGCGGCTTCTGCTGGCCGGAGCCGGTCGGGTACTCGATCGTCATCGCGCCCCCGAAGTAGGCCTGATAGCGCTTCAGCACGCTGATGACCAGGTAGTTCACCGGGAACCAGATCGGGCCGCGCCAGTTAGAGTTGCCGCCGAACAGCGGCGTGGTTGACTCGGCCGGCTCGTAATCGATGGTGGCCTCGTAGCCCTCGACGTCGATCGTGTAGGGGTGCTCGCGGTGCCAGGCCGACAGCGCGCGCAGCCCGTGCGGCGACAGGAATTCCGCCTCGTTCAGCAGCACCCGGAGCAGCTTGCGCAGGCGCTCGGGCCCGGCCAGCGTGAGCAGGGCCCGGTTCCCGCCGGAATCGACGACGTCGTGCTCGGCGAGCATCTCGGCGAACCGCTTGCCCACGACTTCGGCCAGTCGCACTGTCTCAGCGTCGACCACGCTCATGGCCAGCGCGGGCACGATCCCGACGATCGACCTGACCTTGACCGGGATCTTGTCGCCGCCGGGCGTGATCAGCCGGTCGTAGTACAGGCCGTCGGTCTCGTCCCACAGTCCGCGGTCGTCGAGCGCCTGCTTGATGGCGGCGAAGTGCTCGAGGAACTTCAGCACCAGGTCGGTGCCCGGCCGGTGGCCAGATCGATGCAGGATCTCCGCCATTGTCATCATGGCCATCGCGTAGAAGGCCATCCAGCCGGTCGCATCGGCCTGCTCGAGGATCCCGCCCACCGGCAGGTGCGAGCGGTCGATCGGGCCGATGTTGTCCAGGCCGAGGAAACCGCCCTCGAACAGGTCGTTGCCCTCGGCGTCTTCACGGTTCACCCACCAGGTGAAGTTCACCAGCAGCTTGTCGAAGACCCGGCTCAGGAAGTCGAGGTCACGAGCGCCGTCCACGGCGAACACCTCGAGTGCGGCCCAGGCCTGCACCGGCGGGTTCACGTCGCCGAAGTCCCACTCGTAGGCCGGCAACGCCCCGCCCGGATTCTGGAACCACTCCCGGCACAGCAAGATCAGCTGATACTTGGCGAACCCTGGGTCGACGTGCGCGAGCGCCACGCAGTGGAACGACAGGTCCCACGCGGCGAACCACGGGTACTCCCACTTGTCCGGCATCGACATGATGTCGAACGCGTCGAAGCTTCGCCAGCGACAGTTGCGCCCGGTGAGGCGGGATGGCGGCGGGGGCGGCTGGGCCGGGTCGCCGTCCAGCCACCTGGCGACGTCGTAGTAGTACAGCTGCTTACCCCACAGCAGGCCGGCGAACGCCTGTCGCATCACCATGGCTTCGTCCGCGCTCGCTCCGTCCGGCGTTAGCTCGGAGTAGAACTCGTCCGCCTCGGCCAGCCTCCGCGCGCAAACGGCCTCGAACTCGGCCCCCAGCGGGGAGTCGGCGCCGGCAGCAACCGGCCCGGATGCGCCAGCCCCGGCGGTGCTGGCCGGGACCGGCCGCAGCCGGACGCGCAGCTCAACCGTGGCGCCGCCGGCCAGCGTGAGCGCGTACCAGAACGCGGACTTCGTCCCCCGTCCGGCCGGATTCACGGTCGCGGACCCGGAGACCACGTGGTCGTTGATCCCGTCCTTCGGATACTGGGTGAGCGGCTGCGCGCCGAACAGCCCGGCTGTGTTGGTCTCGTTGTCGCAGAACAGAGTCGTCGGCACGGTGCCATCCGGCCCGGCGCCGGCCAGCAGCT